>JAIXRD010000069.1 GCA_027485365.1 Cryomorphaceae bacterium
ACTCAGGCGTATCATTCTCTAAGACTACCGCTAATTCAATTCCCTCTACTTTTGGGACAAGCTCACTTAATTTCATATGTTTCTGTTAAATCAAAATTGAACAATGACCCCAAATGGTGCACCAGGCGACCTGTTACCTCATCTAAATTCAATTGGTGCCCAAGTTCATTTTTCATAGAAGTTACTTGCTTATCGCTTATTCCACAAGGTATTATTTGATCAAAATAAGATAAATCCGTATTTACATTAAATCCGATCCCATGCATAGTAACCCATCGCGAACTTTTAACACCAAAAGCTGCGATCTTTCTTGGTTTTTCTGAATCAATCCACACACCCGTAAGTCCTTCAATTCGATAGCCAATGATTCCATATTCCTCCAGGGTTAAAATCACTGCCTCTTCTAAGAACCTCATATATTTATGAATGTCCGTAAAAAACTGTTCTAAATCCAAAATCGGATAAACCACCAACTGTCCCGGACCATGATAGGTAATATCGCCGCCCCTGTTTATCTGATAGAATTTTGCATCAATTTCACTTAAAGATGCTTCATCCGCTAATAAATGATCTTTTTTACCACTCTTGCCAAGGGTAAATACATGAGGGTGTTCACAGGTTATCAAGTGACTCAATAAATCTGATTCCCCTTGCTGTTTACTAGAAATTAGTGCATTGAATAAAGACTCTTGATAATCCCAAGCTTCTTTATAATCAACGCTACCTAAGGGATGGTATTTAACCTTGGAGCGGTTCATTACATCTTCCCTAATTCACTTTTGAGATAGTCAATAATCTCGATATCCATGATGTCCGCATGATTAGCCTCACACAAATAGTAAGAAGCCCAATCTACCAGATGAATTAAATACAAAGAACGTTCAATTAACGAATCCCCTTTTGCCTCCAAATTAAAAACGGCCTTTGATTTTTTAGAGACGGCATCCTTAGTGATTTCAAAACGCTTTTTGTTTCTTGGATGAATATCGGCTGCATTAAAGAATACAGGGGCAAAACGCTCGTCTCCACCACCCCAACCGACAAGCTCGTTGTGATTCATTTCTGGAATCACTTGATTCCACGCCAAGTATTTTGAATTCTCGTTAAACTGTTGACGTGCACGTACAATCACTCCCTCATATTTAGTTTCTCCATAAAGCACACCAACTTTACCAAACAAATAGGTGGAAAGTTCTTGAGCAATTGCATCTATTTCTGCGGTATTATTACGAATCAATCCAATACTCGCTTGAACCTGATCTAAGGATTTCGCCGAAATAAATCCAAGTTTATTGAAGTAATTAAGCAATTGAACTAACGAATACGCTAAGGCGCTTCGCGGTGGATTTCCGCCAGGAACAATTACACAATCATACCCGTTTTCAGTACAAAATTTAGCCAAATGTCCGCCACTAGTAACCCCAAAAATAAACGCTCCTTTTGCTTTAGCCTCATCTAAGGCCATGGTAGTTTCTTCCGTGTTCCCTGAGTAAGACGACCCTATAACTAAGGTATTTGGACCTACGAACCCTGGCAGTGTATATTCATTAACCAAGGTAATTGGCAACGTGATTTCATCTTGAACCCAATTACTAACGATTTTGGCGCCAATACCAGAGCCTCCTAAGCCACAGATCACTATATTGTGAATTGGTCTGTCAGGTGCATTAAAGGATTGTTTAGAGGCTATTTCAAAGGCTTCTTCCAGTTGATTGGTGAATGTTGCGATTAATTCTTTCATTATTCATTTAATTAAAGTGGAATGTTTCCATGTTTTTTTAAGGGTAGATTTTCAGCTTTTTTCTCGAGCATTTTAAATCCTAATACTAATTTTTGGCGTGTTTCTTCCGGTAGGATTACATCGTCTACAATCCCCCGTTCTGCTGCACGATACGGGTTAGCAAATGTGTCTGCATATTCGGCTTCTTTTTCAATCCATTTTTGAGAAGGGTCCGTTGCAGCATTAATTTCTCTTCTAAAAATTATTTCTGCGGCTCCTTTCGCACCCATTACGGCAATTTCAGCCGTTGGCCACGCATAACTCAAGTCTGCGCCAAGGGATTTAGAGTTCATAACGCAATACGCGCCACCATAAGCTTTTCTTGTTATTACAGTAATTCGTGGCACCGTAGCCTCAGCAAAGGCATATATTAATTTGGCTCCGTGTGAAATTATTCCGTTCCATTCCTGATCTGTTCCCGGCAAAAACCCAGGGACATCTTCTAAGATAAGAAGAGGGATGTTAAATGAATCACAGAATCGAACAAAGCGGGCACCTTTTCTTGATGCATTTATATCTAGAACACCTGCTAATTCGGCGGGTTGATTAGATACCACACCAATCGTACGTCCTTCTAATCGAGCAAACCCAACAACAATGTTCTTGGCATAATCTTCTTGCACTTCTTTGAACGACGCATCATCAACCAAACTATCAATTACTCTTCGGCAATCATAAGGCAAACCACTATTCGATGGAAGAATGGTTTTTATAGCCTCGATTTTTGCTTTTGAAAACTCAAAAACCGCAGTTTTCGGTGCCTCCTCGTAGGCATTTTGAGGTAAATAGGTCAATAAGGCGCGTGCATTCTTCAAACATTCCACATCATTACCCGCCACAAAATGGTTAACACCACTTCGCTCAGCATGGGTTTTTGCGCCACCAAGGTCTTCAGAAGTTACTTCTTCGTGTGTCACCGTTTTAACCACATTGGGTCCGGTTACAAACATATAGGAGGTGTCCTCCACCATAAAAACAAAATCCGTAAGTGCAGGAGAATAGACAGCACCCCCAGCGCAGGGACCCATGATTAAAGAAATCTGAGGCACCACACCGCTTGCGCGGGTATTTCTAAAAAATATCTCAGAATACCCTGAAAGAGATACCACCCCTTCTTGAATTCTTGCACCACCTGAATCATTTAAGCCAATAATTGGAGCCCCATTTTTAAGAGCTAAATCCATTATTCTACAAATTTTAGCGGCATGTGTTTCGGAAAGTGAACCGCCTAATACAGTAAAGTCCTGAGAATAAACATACACTAATCTACCATGTATGTTTCCAAATCCTGTAATTACACCATCACCAGGAAAACGCTGTTTATCCAAATCAAACGCTGTTGACCGATGTTCTACAAAGGCTCCAATTTCATTAAAAGAACCTTCGTCTAACAAAAGTGCTAAACGTTCCCTAGCTGTTAATTTCCCTTGCGCATGATGTTTCTCGATGCGGTCTTTGCCTCCTCCAACATGGATTTGAGCGCGTCTGTCCTTGAGGTGTTGATTTTTATCTTCCATCGGCTTCAAAAGTACATCATTTCGCGCTAATAATTGGTTTTGAAATGAGATTCGCAACGGTTAATACCCCTAAAAAAATCAAAGAAGAAGCGAATGGTTCATGAAAAAAGACCAAAAAAACTCCGGTCAAAGCAAAGCCAGAAATCTTGAGTAAATGCGCTTTATTTGAGGTAAACATAAGCATACGCGTGCGCTGTTCAAGTTTCCAACGCATCCATTCATTGAGTAAAATCAAGGGAATTAAAATATATCCTTGGGCAATCCCCATATCTTTGTATGCAAGGAAATTCTTAAAGGAGGGCCAAAGCTCGTTACCTGACAAAACGATGAGTGTGATCACCAAAACCAATTCGAACCAAGGCAAGGCAAGCCCTATCGGCTTTCGAAATTCTCGGTGCCTAAGCATCGCTACCGACGCGTTTAGGAACACATCTATCACATAAAACCAACAGATAAAATCGAAGGACCATTGCCAAGCAAATACGCCAATGAGAGGCAGAAGAACCTCCGCCAAGATGCGTTGAACCCGGCTATCTGTCATCTACGATTTTTTAATACGGCAACTCGGTCTTTAGTAAGTTGAAATTCCGGATTAACTTTAAGGACTTTGGCGTAGGTTAGTAAGGCATTAGAAATGTCGCCTTTATCTTCATAGATTAACCCTAAATTGTGTAAGGTCTCGATATGCTTTGGATTTACTTCAAGTGATTTACTGTAAAAAAACATCGCGCTATCGAGGTTCTCATCATCAAACTGTTGTATAGACCCTAAGTGAAAATAGGCTTCACAATAGGTGCTATCTAATCCAGCCATTCTCCGATATAATTGTTTGGCGTCCTCCGTTTCTCCATATTCATAGGTCGCATAAGCTAAGGAATATGCCACTTCAGCATTGCTTGGTTTTAATTTACTTGCAGTGGTAAAATACTCAATACACAGGGGATTTTTCTCATATTGATAAATGGTTCCCAGCATCATGTAACCAAGAAAGAACTTATTGTCTTGCTGTACTGCGGTTTCATAGGAGGATTTAGCCAATTTATAATTCCCTTGACTTAAATATATTGAACCTTTTAATATGTAGGCATCTCTATACCTTGGATTGATTCGTAAGGCTTTATTAATTAGGGTAAATGCATTTTCTAAATCTCCACGAAAGGAAGATACACTTGCCATTCCAATAATTGCCTTTAGATTTTTGGGGTCTTTCTTTAAAACCTTTCCAAAATGATATTGCGCCGAAGTAAAATCAGAAACTAAAAAATCCTTTTTATTAATTAAGGCTAAGGCATATAATAGACGGTTTTCATTGCTTGAACTATCCAGTCTAAATGCATGTGCTGCATCCGTTAACAATAACTTATAATCTAATGAATCCAACGAACGATTGGCACGTTGTTGCAATAAGGGAATACTGTCCGGATACTTTTGAACCAATTGATCAAGCGTCAGGTGCTTATCTTGTTCTTCTTCCAACGACCCACATGCAAATAAAAGGATTGCCGCAAGTACAAAAAATAGGGGCTTTATCATATCTGCAAAATTAAACAAAATGAAAGTGTTATTTTTGTAAAAATAAATAAGATGAAACGCTTTCTGATTTTCTTAGTTCTCTTAGCAATAACAAGTTCACATGCTATTGCTCAAGGGTGTAGTCAATGTAAATTAATG
Organism: Cryomorphaceae bacterium; assembly: GCA_027485365.1. Classification (GTDB taxonomy): domain Bacteria; phylum Bacteroidota; class Bacteroidia; order Flavobacteriales_D; family Crocinitomicaceae; genus UBA952. The sequence goes on from JAIXRD010000069.1 coordinate 4,969, forward strand.
GCTGAACAGGGAGTGGGAGTTGATGATACAACGTTTGCAAGTAACATTAATTCTGGAATTCTGTATTTAATGGCGTTCCCCTACATAATTTTACTCATACTTTTTAGAAAGCAAATCACCCGATTTTTAAAATCATTTTTTGCTCAGGCAAAATCTCCCCAGTAGATTACAAGCTTACCGGTACTTTTTCCACTTTCTAACAAATCGTGTGCGCGGTTAAGTTCCTTGTGATTAAATATTGTTGCGGGTAAAGGGCTTAGCAATTTATTCTGATAGCACTTAAAAGATTGGTTGAGATGGAAAGAAAGCACCGATGGGCTCACGTCTGCAATCTTCAACATATTGACACCAATCATTGCTTTCGATTGCATCATAAATGGAATTGGAGAATAAAAGCCCGTTTTTCTTACAAAATTCAATAGCGATAGTATACCGAATTTACCTTGTAATAGTCCGGCCCCTCCAAACAAGAATAATTTGCCTCCACTACCAATTAAGCCAAGGTCTTTCCGGACCGTGGATCCAGCCACAGCATTAAATGACGCAATAAGCGTATCGTTTCCTAATAATTGCTGAATGGATCGATCATATGTATGTTGATCTGAAACGATAATGTGTGTAGGGTTTAATATGTTTAATGCCGCTACCTTTTCTTGAGAACTTACTCTAGCAATAGTTTTTATTCCCTTTAGGTGTAATAATTGTAGTAATAAACTGCCAACGCCCCCTGCCGCTGCATGTACCAAGGCGAATCGCCCGTTATGTGCTTCAGAAATTTGATCAACCATGTATGATGCAGTAACACCCTGCGTACACAATGACAACGCATCTCCAGTATCCATATCCCCAATTTCAACCAAGGCATCAGAACTCGTTATAACGGCGGTTGCATAGCCCCCGAAGCGGCAAAAACCGGCTACACGTTTACCAATCAAATGCTTGTGATCCTCATCAAAAACTTGCTCAACGATACCAACAATATCATACCCGGGAATAAATGGAAAGGAAGGTGCCTCTCGATATTTTCCTCGTCGAGCCATAACGTCGGCAAAATTTAATCCAAAAGCGGCGACACGAATAAGCACTTGGCCTTCCATAAGCGGCGGTAACACAACAGGCCTTAATTCAAAAGCTGTGGCCGAATCACCGGGTTTTACTAAATAAAAACCTTGGTTCATTTATTGTTATTTTTTAAGGTTGATTTTTCAGTTAACACCAACCGCAGCTGAATAAACAAGTTATTTGTTTGAACTCCGGGGATTGCCTTTGGATAAATATAAAACCCTGCGTTTGCATGAAGCAACCAGATTTTATAGCCAATAGTAGGGGTAAATCCAATCATGGCACGGTCAAAGTCAGACCTTACTGCTGCTTGTGCGCCAAACGTAAAACTTATCCGATTTGGGCGAAACCAGTACCCTGCATCCGCACCCAATAATCCCGCTTTATAATCATAGTTGGCCCCGATGTTAAACGCATGCGCATTAGGACTTCTCCATTTAATCTCCTTGATTCGCTTTTCAAAACCAAGTTCCAACACAATATTTCTCCCCTGCTGAAAACCAACATAAGGACCGCGCTGAATTTTTGTAAAATCAAACAACGCATTCTTTTGACATAAGCCATTAAAAGAAAAAAGTAGAAATAATAAAAAAAGCTTCATGGGATAAATTTAAAGGCTTTTCATGCTATGATTCATCTCAATACTAAACATTTTTTTTAAGTTTGGTTATGCTTAATCCATTTGATGATTCATATTTCATGCGTCAAGCACTTCTTGAAGCAGAAAAAGCGCTGCTTGACGATGAGGTACCCGTTGGCGCGGTAGTGGTTGCCGGAAACCAAATTATTGGTCGTGGATACAACCTAACAGAAAAGCTTCATGATGTTACCGCTCACGCAGAAATTCAAGCGATTACCGCCGCAGCAAATTATCTAGGGGCAAAATACCTAAAGGATTGTTCGCTCTACGTGACACTCGAGCCTTGTCCTATGTGCGCAGGCGCTTTATATTGGAGTCAACTCGGAAAAATCATCTATGGAGCGCCGGATGCAAAACGCGGAGCTCTGCGACACAAACCCTCATTATTTCATCCATCCACAACCGTAATTGGTGGCGTAGAAGAAGCAACCTGTGTCAAGCTGATACGCACTTTTTTTGAAGGTAAAAGATAACAAAGGCCCTCGTGATTGTGTATATTTGTGCAAGAATTAGGAAAACATGAAAATTAATGCTCAGCACGCGCCCAAGCCGGTAGGTCTTTATCCACATGCAAGACGTGTTGGAAACTTGTTGTTTCTTTCGGGTGTTGGACCTCGCGTAGCGGGGTCAGACGCTACAGACTCCATGGTGCCAGGATTAGTGCTTGACAAAAATGGAAACTTTTTGGAGTTTAGTTTTGAAGCCCAATGCCGCAGTGTATTTGATAATGTGCGCCTAATTCTGGAGGCGTCTGGTTCAAGTTGGGATGAACTGGTAGATGTTACTGTTTTTCTAACGAACATGAAACGGGATTTTCACACCTATAATAAGTTGTACGCGGAATACTTTGCATCGAATCAACCGTGCAGAACCACCGTGGAAATAAACTCCCTTCCAACGCCTATCTGTATTGAATTAAAATGTATTGCGACCATAAAAGATTAAATTATGACTGGTTTTATTCTTCGAATTTTTATAGCCCTTACGCTGCTCTTTGGTACCATAATTTTGTTTTCCACCGGGGAATTGGGTTGGGGAATTACCTCCGTATTTCCACTAGCCTTAGTGATTTTCTCCTTCTTCAGAAATGAACATGTAATTCTTGCATTAAATCAGATGCGTATAGGAAACCAAGAGAAAGCTAAAAAACACATAAACCGCATTACGGCCCCGCAATACATGACACGCCGCCAACATGCGTATGTTCTCTATTTGAAAGCATTAATGAATGCCCAAGATTTAGGTTTTGCACAAAGTGAGCAGTTATTACGAAAAGCTCTGTCTCTCGGATTACGCACCAATGAAGATAATGCCGTAGCCCGGATGCATTTAGCTGGAATTTGTGCACAAACTGGAAGAAGACCTGAAGCAAGTGCCTTATTAAGCGAAGCAAAGAAATACGACAAGAACGGTATGTTAAAAGATCAAATCAAAATGCTTCAAAGTCAAATGCAAGCAGTTCCTTCAAAAAATCAAATGCGCATGGCGCAAATGATGGGAGGCAGAAAGAAAATGCCCAAAATGCGTTAATCATTGAAAAATAGAATTTACGCAGCCCATTGGGAAGACTACGAACTTATTGATGCAGGAAATGGCTTAAAGCTTGAACGGTGGGGAAAGTACATAACTGTTCGCCCCGACGTTAATGCGTATTTTCAGCCTCAACTATCAAAACAAGAATGGGATCGAAAAGCACACTTTATCTTTAAAGAAGAAAAAGGCGTGTTTGGTACATGGTTAAATAAAGGAAACCTACCTCTTAATTGGGAAATTGAGTTTGAAGGGGTTCGACTTTGCGTCTTTTTAAAAAACACCAAACATACGGGAGTGTTTCCAGAACAAAACCTCAACTGGAAAGCAATTAAAGAATTTGTTACATCAGAAGATTCCTTTCTGAATTTATTCGGATATACAGGTGCATCAAGTATGATGGCACTTGCTAATCAGGCGAGTGTTTTCCATGTAGATTCATCAAAATCTGCCATGGCATGGACTAAAGAAAATGCACGATTAAATAAATTCGATGGGTGTAAATTAGTACTCGAAGATGTTGTTCTGTTTATGGAACGAGAAATCAAACGGAAACACCAATATGAATTAATTCAAATGGATCCACCGGCTTGGGGAATTGGAACAAAAGGTAAAAAATGGCAGCTAGAAAATCACATTGATCTATTAATGAGTCTTGCTGCTCAACTCTTGAAGCCAAAAGGACAATTAATCGTTTCTACCTATTCGGCTAAAATTACTCCGCTTACCTTGAAAGAAACTGCAGAAATATATTTTCCCAATCGAACGTTCAGAACCGGAATGCTTGCTACCAAATCTACCACGGGTAAGGCACTAGACCATGGAAGTCTACTGCATATTTTCTAAGCTATTTTCCCCCGTTAATTATAGATTTTGCATTGGTGATCCAAACGTCTGGTCCACCTTGTAAGTATCCAGTAGAATTTAATGGCGCTAAATTAAATTTATCTTCAACCTTGGTGACGTTTACAAACCATACCGTAGGATACCCTTGGACCGCAAATTGTTGCTGTAACAATTGATTTTGCTCCTTAATGTTTTGAGGCAATACTTTACTTCTAGGGAAATCCAATTCTACTAAAATAACATCCGTTGTTGCCCAAGTAGTAAATTGTGTCGTATTAAACACTTCACGTTGCAAACGATGACACCACCCGCACCAGTCGCTACCGGTAAAAAACAACAACATCGGTTTATTTTCTGTGGTTGCGGCCTGAGAGGCTAATGAAATATCTGTATACCAAGTTAGGGTACTTGTGGTTTGAGACCACGTAATGAATGTGCTAAAAGTTAAAGCGATTGACAAGAAAATGGACTTCATAATGCGAACGTTAAAAATGATTTATACAAATATCAACTTAATGCTTGCAATATTAGCAATTTAACAGCTATTTAACTTTTGGCCTTAATTTAAGGAATTCTGCTATATTCGCGAATAAACCTAAATTCATGAAAGTAATTTTATCCGTTTTTACGCTATTATTCAGTATATTAATTACTGCACAAACACAAAATGTTCGTGGAAAAGTATTGGATTCCGAAACAAGTTTCCCGCTTGCCGGAGCAAAGATTGAAATTGATTTAAAGGATGCCAATGGAGTTAATTATAGAGCGGTAAGCGACGGCGAGGGTGTATTTAAAATCGCAAACGTACCAGTTGGAAAATATGGCTTGACTACAAAATGTGCGCAATATGAGCCCAAAACCCAAACCATAGAGGTCTCTTCAGGAAAGGAATTAATTCTGTCTATTAGCCTTCAAGAATTGGTAACTAATAAAGAAGAAGTGGTAGTAACCGGCCGTAAAAAAGGAGAAATAATCAATGAATTAGCCGTGATTTCCGCACAACAATTCTCTGTAGAAGAAACTAACCGATACCCTGGTTCGCGAATGGATCCTGCACGGATGGCATCGAATTTTGCTGGGGTACAAGGGGCAGATGATTCTAGAAATGACATTATCATTCGTGGAAATAGTCCATTGGGCGTGGTTTGGCGCGTGGAAGGCATTGATATCCCAAATCCGAATCACTTTGCCATTGCAGGAAGCTCTGGAGGTCCGGTATCTGTTTTGAACAATAAAATTTTAGGGAATTCAGACTTTTTAATGAGTGCTTTTCCTGCTGAATACGGCAACAGTGTTTCTGGTGTTTTTGATTTAAAACTTAGAAGTGGAAATGACCAACGCCATGAATTTACCGGGCAATTCGGGTTTCTTGGAACTGAGTTTTTAGCGGAAGGCCCGCTCAACAAAAAAGGAACCGCTTCTTTTCTAATGATGGGTAGATACTCCACGCTTTCGTTATTCAAATCACTCGGGATTCAATTAGGAACCGATGCGATACCAACCTACGGTGATTTAGCGTTCAAATTCAATTTTAAACTCCGAAAAGGAGGAAATTTATCTTTTTGGGGCATGGGTGGAAAAAGTAATATCGCCATTATGATCTCGGAAAAAACAGAATATACAACCGATCTGTATGGGGAAGGAGATCGCGACCAATATTTTGGAACATCCATGGGTGTTACCGGATTAACGTATAAAAAGGCAATTAATGAAAAAACATTTGTAAGTAGTACCCTTGCCTTATCTCAAGAAATTCAGCATGCAAATCATGACTATTTGCAGCGAAGCCTTAACACCGCAGGAGGAGATACAAGCATTCAAATCAATGCAATTTACCCCCTAATGGCTTACACCTTTATTACCAATAAAGTTTCAAGTTATACGGCTGTAAATCACAAAATCAATAAGCAACACCTAGTCAAATTTGGATATAATGCAGATTTCTTCTTAATGAACATGCATGATTCTGCGTTAATCGACTATAACGTTCCAAACCAATATTTTACACGTTGGAATTATGAAGGCTCATGCGTGCTCATTCAACCCTTTTTACAATGGAAATGGCGTATGTCAGACAATACAGACTTCACGGCTGGTATCCATAGCCAGTATTTTTCTATGAGCAACAGTTTAAGTCCGGCGGAACTTCGTCTTGGATTTAAACATAAATTCCCTGGAAACCAATCCGTATTTGCTGGTGGCGGGATGCATAGTCAGATACAGCCGCTATATACCTATGTTGACAACCGTAAAGGAGTTGGTAATTTCTTTAACAAAGGGATGGACTTCACTAAGAGTATTCATTCTGGAGTCGGATACGAAAAGTTCTTTAATAAAGGATTTAGCGTCCGAACGGAGGCCTATTATCAATATTTATATAACATCCCTGTTACTATTGCCCCAAGTGCTTTCTCTATGATTAACATGGGAAGTGGCTTTACTAGAATTTTCGCTGATTCCTTACAAAACACTGGAACTGGGTATAATTACGGATTAGAATTAACGGTTCAAAAGTATTTTGATAAAAGCTTCTTTTTCTTATTCTCAGGAACCTTGTACGACTCGAAGTATACAGGAAGTGATGGCATACTTAGAAACACCTCGTATAACGGTGCGTATGTAGCTAATTTACTTGCTGGTAAGGAATTTAACATCGGGAAACGAAACATCCTAGGCATCGGTGCAAAGGTTACCACGGCAGGCGGGAAACGTTATGGATTAGTAGATTTAGCTAAAACAAATCTAGAAAAGGATTTAATCTATCAAGATTCGATGTTTAATGAGCTTCAATTTAAAGACTATTTCCGAATGGATTTAAAAATCTCCTGGCGAATGAATGCGAAAGCAATGACGCATGAAATCGGATTGGATTTGGTAAACATTTTAGGTACCCGGAATATCTTAAGTTTAGCCTATGCCCCGTCCTTAGATCCAGCGGTTATAAGTGATCCATCGTATCAACCCGCTGCGAAAAAATACCAACTTGGGTTTTTACCAATTTTCTACTATAAAATAGACTTTAGGGCTGGCGGGAAACAAAATTAAAAGTGGGGGCAATCGCAATTCTTTTGTTTGCCAAGAAAAAATACCGTACCCACATTAATACTCATTTGACCAACCCATAGGGTTTGAGATGCTTTTTGGGAAGCGTCAGATACATCCAACCCTATATTGTTTTGTGCAAGAATGCCTGCGCTCAGCTTTGGTAATATATAAAAGTGCCTTAAAAATTCCACGCGAATTCCCCCATGAGCCATTGCTGCAAACCCTGACATGCCAGAGCGTTCGTTTTGGTATGCTGAGCCAAAGGTAACTGACGATGTGGTATGTAGAGCGCCCAATCCTATACCATAAACTGCATTTAGCACAAACATTCGCGACTTTGTTCGATACAAATTTTGTAAAAGATTCAAATTCATCGAAATCAATTTTGTGCTGTTTGAAGAAAATCTAAATCCAATGGTATCCATTTCAACGGACGTTGAATTAAAGGTGCCTACAAGTCCCCCGATTACATCAAATCCAGGGGTCACATACCCATCCATATTCAAGCGTTGATTTGCTAATTGATATTGAAAATTATCTAAATTCAATTGAAGCTGAACCCCACGTTTAACCGTATAACCGATGGCTATCCGATACTGATTTGATAATAAATCCCTCATGTTTGGACTTGGTATTCCATCATAGGGTTGGTTAAATGTTGCATCATTCAACGTAAAAGAGAACT
>JAIXRD010000186.1 GCA_027485365.1 Cryomorphaceae bacterium
AACCACCGAAACTACGCCGGTTGTAACTGACCCAACTAACCCAGACGTAAATCCAAACAACATCGCCCAAAATCCAGTACAACCTAAAAACACCGAAACTACACCGGTTGTAACTGACCCAACAAACCCAGACGTAAATCCAAACATCAGCGCGCAAAATCCAGTGCAACCGAAAACTACCGAAACTACGCCAGTTGTAACTGACCCAACTAACCCAGACGTAAATCCAAACATCAGCGCGCAAAATCCGGTACAACCTAAAACCACGGAAACTACGCCGGTTGTAACCGATCCAACAAGCAAGGAGGCTTCTGATAATCGTTCGATTCGCGCCATAAATGAATTAGATGAACAACAACGGGTAATTTCAACAATGGAACGCGAGAATGGGTTGGTTGAAGCTGAAACATCTATTTTAAAGGACCAATTGAGCCTTGCGAATACCTTACTTAAATTAAAAATGGAAGTTGGGGATTCTGTGTTTTCTTCGGTCCTTACGAACAAAGAGATTGAAGGATTAACGCAAGGAATAGCACAATCGATAGCCAAGGTGAATGAGAAACTCGGTAATGCACAACGTTTGGATATTGACCTGAGCAACATAAGTCAAGGACTTCAGGGTATTGCTCCGAATTCTACGACAGAATCGTTCTTCACTGTACCAAAATCAGTTACCCTAACTGAAACAGCGCTTAGTGATTTGTCTTCAGAAGGTTCATATGATACCTACGTTACGCTGCGAAAAGAATTTGCAAGCTTGAGGGCTAGGAAATTAGACGTGATGGAACAACTTGATGAATTAAAATTAAGCCTATATCGCTCAACGAATTCAGAGGAAACCACGGCTATTATTTCTCAACTGGTGGGCTTAGCTGATGAAATTAAAAAACTTGAACGACAGGAGGCTCAAGTACTGAAAACAATTAATGCGATACCCAATAAGGAGGCCTACCATTATTTAATTGAACAAGGAATAGCGCCAAAAGGCGGCGAAGGACAATTATCATTCAGTAAAGACCAAGTTGTCTTCAGTATGAATGCTGATAAAAAACAAGGGAATTCTTATCCTGTATTATCTTCTATGCCAAATGGTCTTGTGTTTCGGGTGCAAGTAGGGGTTTTTAGAAAGCCTGTTCCTGATTATTTCTTTCGTGAATTTACGCCGGTATCTGGGGAACGCTTAACGAATGAGTTAACAGCCTATTTAACGGGGTTCTTTGCTAGCTCTACAGAGGCTATTAATGCAAGAGGTCAGGTACGTAATACCGGATATTCGGATGCATTCATCGTTGCATATTGCGATGGGAAGCGCATACCGTATCAAGTTGCGTTGAATTATGAAAAACAAGGATTGTGCAAGGTGCGAAATAAACAAGAGCTTGAATCAGAGGCTTGGAGCCTAATGAGCGCTGCGTTATCTGCTTCAACACCGGTAGCTGAAATTCCCAAGGATGTGTATTATACCGTTCAGGTGGCTGCCTTGAAAACCCTAGATAATGGGAAATTATCCAATGTACCGGAATTGTTTTATAACGAATCCAACATGGGATTGTATAAATATTCGAGCGGAAAATTCAATCAGATGAACCTTGCCAAGGCACGTAAGACAGCGCTTAAGGTACTTGGGTATGCCGATGCTTATATTGTGGCGTATAGAGATGGAATTCCAGTAAGTTTTAAAGAGGCAGAGGTGGCATTGGCATATAAACAAGAACAACCGAATCTAACTAAATCGAATGTAGAGCCAGTAAATAAAGGTATTGAAGGTGTAGCGATTCAAGCACCGGAAAAAACGTATTATGCGTTTACCAAAGAAATTGATACCATAGGATTATCTTCTATGGCCCAATATAATCGATTGCAAATGTTTGTATTACAGCCAAATCACCTTCATTCAGCTCCTATAGCGCGCGAAGAGATTTCGCCTTTGTTGGCAATTTTTTATGCAGACTTTAAGTTGGATTTGGAAGGCAAAGAAAAACCAAACAAACTGAGCATAAAAGAGGATGGGGACAAATTCCCTTTGCTTCATGATTTTGCTTTACGCAATCAAATTCCATTTCGTGTTATGGTAATTGAAGATTCTCGTAAACAGATCGATTTTTATCCATCATCGGCAGAAAACAGTCAATTAATTTATAACTTGGCTGAGGCCTTAACCCTTGAAGTAACGTCAAATTAATAATGAAAGAAAAGGTTAGCGAAAAAACAGAAGTAGCGGTATTAGAAGAAAAGGAATTAGCATTAATTCTGTACAACGATGATTTTAACACCTTTGATCACGTGATTCATTGTTTGGTCACCGTGTGTGGTCATGAACCGCAGGCTGCTGAACAATGTGCATTTATTGTGCATTACGGGGGTAAATGTGCGGTAAAACATGGGACTTACGAAGAACTTGAACCCAAATGTGTTGCCTTGCTCGACAAAGGACTTTCCGCAAAAATTGAATCTTAATTACGGTTTAGATAATTCAAAAAAGGTTTTTTCGATCGTTTCGTATTTCCCATTTGGTGTAGGGGATAGGGCAGGGGCCGCCATGACATTAAAATCACGATCGATTAAGATATAATATGGAAAGGTTCGAATGCCTAAGCTCGTCCATATTTCATGATCCAAAGGAAAACCAACACGCGTCCAATTAATCTGTTCCATTGCATGTTGTTCAGAAGCATTTAACTCTTTTTTTTTTTTTTTTTTCGTAACAAACTCGATTTTACTTCCATACGTTTTTATCAACTTCTTTAAGGCGCTTAATTCGCTTATGGCATTGGTGTTGGATGGATTAAATGCATGCAAGTATATATGCTTATTCGAAATCTTACTCAAGTTAACACGTTCCTTAGTTCCAATAAGTTCATCCAGTATGAAGCTACTTCCTACCTGTATTAAATCCACCTGGGATAATACATTTAATGCAATTTTCCGATGTGCTGGATACTCCGAATTTTTACTAATATTCTTTAGGTTTGAAAGAATTACAGTTTTCGGTAAAAAATCATCAGACAATGCTTGTTTTAAGACGTATATCCGTAGGAGTGATCGCAATTCTGGATTACTACTGAATTCACATTTCGCCAGCAAGGTATCGCTTGCCAATAAATTGTTTGCGGCAAATGCAGCAAATAACTTATCCGAAATTTCAGAATCGATTTGTGATAAATATTGATTGTAGAACGATTTAAAATAATCCATATAAAAATCACATTCGTAGCGTATGGGACTGCGTTCCAGGTATTGTCGATATTTTTCTTGGTTAGATGGTGCGCCAAGGTAGCGTTGATTATCGATGTCGTTTGCTATGGTATAGCGCATGAAATTTGCGAAATACGCAGAGGTATCCGCTTTTATATCTTTGGCCGCTAACATTTTTAGATAGGTGATTTTGGAAGCGTATGCTCCAGGATTAACCTCGCGTTCTACAAATATATCCGCCATATAATTGTCAATCCATGCCTGAAATCCAAGAATTTTGTAATTGATGTCGTTGCTATCTAAATCAAAAAAGGTGAGCTCGACTTCTTCTTTTAGATTGTAGCTGTTATGCTGTGGGTTATCTGCTATAAACTCTACTGTATATTTAGCGTTTGGTTGAACATACAAATATGCAGTTAATTGGTCGTTTCCTACGACCATTTTTTGAATTTGAGAGACCTTTGTGGTGAATTTAAAAATTCCACGGTCGCTTACAACGGTATCTTGAACAAGCGATAATTTATCACTTATGAAATCCTCGTACTTCCATAAATAAAATCGTTGATTAGTAAACTGTGGTGCATGTCCAATTATACTAACTTGTGCGGCTAGTATGGTGGATAGAATGCAGAGTTTAAAAAGCAGCAGGTAACGTAGTTTCATAGTTACTTAACTAACAAGTGAGCATTGGTTACGAATTTATTTATATCGCCGCCTTGCTGATGAATCTCACGAACAATAGTGGCATTTATAGCTGAATTCTTAAGATCAGTCAGTAAAAAAACCGTTTCAATCGAAGCCATTTCTAAATTCATTTGCGCAATGGAGCGTTCATACTGAAAGTCTTTGGTGTCTCGTAACCCACGAAGTATAAACGAACATTCATACCGTTCACAGGCACGAATGGTTAATCCGTTGTAATCTATCACCTTAACCGGCATGTCTTTAAATAAGGATGAGATGTGTGCTTTTCTGGATTCCGTATCAAAATAAGGCGTTTTCTTTGAGTGTGTGCCTAAGCCAATGATTATTTCATCAAAGAGCGTAATCCCTTTATGAACTATGGCTTCATGACCTTTGGTGAAGGGGTCAAATGAACCTGGAAAAAATGCGCGACGGTATTTCATTTGAAAAAACTAAAGTTTACATTACCGAACGTACGCGTATTCACGTAATTTGTTTCCTCTTTAAGTACTGTAAATTTGCCATGCTCCATGATAAGTTGTCCATCAGTTCTTAACAGATTTCGTTCAAATATAGTTTGAACTATAGCATTGTGAATCTTCAGGTCGTAGGGTGGGTCGGCAATGATTAGATCAAATTGTTGCGTTGCGCGCTGGACAAAAGCTAAGGCATCTTGTGTATGCAGACTTATTTTATCCTCAATACCTAGCGAAGCAGCATTTTTCTTAAGCCAAGCAGTAACTTTTGGACTTTTATCAACGCAGGTAACTCCAAGGGCACCTCGAGATATAAACTCAAAGCTGAGATTGCCTGTTCCTGCGAATAAATCCAAAACGCGCACTTCTTCAAAATCCATTTGATTCCCGAGTACATTAAACAAACCTTCTTTCGCAAAGTCTGTGGTGGGTCTAGACGGAAAGCTTGAGGGTACGGAAAACGACCTTCCTTTTAAATATCCTGAAATGATTCTCATACGATGTGATCAAATAGCGAACGAATATCTCGGGATTCTATAGCCAAAAGATTTAACGGTTCAATGCGTTCCAAGTATGCATTAATCAGCGCGGGTTGAATCGTGGGATGAGTACTGCTTAAGCGCAATAAAGCGCCCTCTGTACTTAACTTATATTGATTCAACATGTTTACAAGCATGTAAATGATGTCGTCGATTAATGTGAATTCAAAAAAATCGGAATACCACAACTTTTGGTCGCGATACACACCGAGGTAGCATTGATTCGCAAAACAATGAAGATCTATCGTGTATCCCGTGCTGCGTTGTAACGAAGAAAGTAAGAGGTAATGAAGGCTGTGTATTGGCTCTCCGTTAAAATGTGCTGCGACAAATCCATTTAACCACGTGGGCTGCGCATGCATCAACTGAACTTGCGCATTTGCACTCAAGGTGTTGTGTAATTCATGCGTTGCATTCAAGGTGTCGTACATGCGCGCGTGATATGCTGCTGCATTTTCCTGCTCGAATACCGAATTGGGGATCGCCATATGATTTATTCCAACAACTGCATGGGAAAAATCAGGCGCGTGAAGAAAGGAGGAATTTGAGTTGTCTTTTAAAAAACTCTTGATTTCTTCGTGGATTAATGGCTCCGTGTTCGAACGTATATCACAATGAAACGTGTTTTCCTTAGAAAGCAAGGAAACTTTGTTTTCTTCATATAGAATTGTGAACGTACGCATGTTATCCACAAAGCTACAATTAATTTAACTTAAGCCCTAGGATTGTATCCGCTATCACTTTATTTGAGAACTTTGCATATGGAATTTACGAGGGACCAAACAGAGGCCATTCAAACCTTTATTCGTTTTGATAAAGCGGATTCACAGCGCCGATGTTTTGTGCTTAAGGGATATGCCGGAACCGGAAAAACCACCTTGATTTCTTACATCGTTTCAAATTTTATTCAACAGAAACGTAAATTGAAATTAATTGCACCTACGGGAAGGGCAGCTAAGGTAATGGCAATGTATGCAGATCATCCCGCAGCAACGATCCATAAGTTGATTTACTTTTTATCAGATGGGCTGGAAGGAAGTGGGTTGGTAAAAGCAAAGAACTTGTATAAAAACACCTTGTTTATAGTGGATGAAGCCTCAATGGTTGGGGTAGAATCACTTCAGCAAGAAGGCAGTTTGCTTCAGGATTTAATGGACTATGTGTTCTCCGGTGAAGGGTGCTCCTTAATGCTGGTCGGAGATCCTGGTCAGTTGCCGCCTGTAGGTCAAACGGATTCACCGGCTTTACACCTCGATTATTTACAACATCATTACCCCGGATTAGCTATTTTCTCGCATACCCTTACAGAGGTTGTCAGGCAAGCGGCGGATTCACAAATTACAAGCAATGCCACCCATCTGCGCACGATATCTGATTTCGAACCTCCTTATTTTACGAGCCTAGGGAGGGAAGTGTTTTCAATCAATGGGTCAGAGTTATTAGATGCTTTGGAATCTTCAAGAAAAGACGGAGACGAGTCCTTTGTAATGCTAACCATTTCTAATAAACGGGCGGGAAAGTGGAATCAAGAAATTAGAAATCGACTATTCCAATATGAAGAAACTGTGGTGCGTGGCGAATGGTTAATGGTGGTTAAAAATAATTACCACTGGGCGGCAGATTCTGAAATGGGATTAATCGCCAATGGAGAAATGATGGAGGTCATTCGGATCATTAAGGAGGAACATCTCTATGGGTTTGACTTCATTCATGCGGTCGTTAGTTTTACAAGTGAACCGAATAAAGAACGCACGGTAATTTGCTTCAAAGACACCTTGTTTTCCGATGCACCCAATTTACCGAGAGAGACATTAAAATCACTTTTCTTTGAGATAGAAAAAGATTATATGCACGAACGGAATAAACGAAAACGCTATCAATTCATTCTTAAAAACCCATATTTTAATGCCTTGCAAATTAAGTATGCCTACTGCGTTACCGCACATAAAGCACAAGGTGGCCAATGGGATACCGTGTTTGTAGATTATGGATTCATCCCTGAACATATGGAAAAGCAAGAATATATAAGATGGCTTTACACCTGTGTAACCCGAGCTAAAATTCGCTTGTACCTATTGAATTTTCCCGAAAAGTATTTACCGTAAGCTTATTCTTTGATTTTAGGGATTTTAATGGCCTTATTTCCAATAAAGTACTTACTCTGCGCCACGCTTTCTTCCAATTGATCAATGAATTTTTTGGCTTTTTGCGTACTGAGGTACCTCGGACAGCTTGCGATTAATTCATTTTTTGTTTGAATTAAAATCGAACGTGTTCGTAATACAGACAACAATTCATTTTTACTTATACCATTGTTCGTTAAAAGGGACTCAATGGGTAGGGCCGTGGATGTTAAATTAGAAATTACAGGATCCGTTGAACTTTCTATGTGGATGTTTAAAGAACGGTTGATTTTAATTTGTAAGCCGGCATGTCTAAGTGACTTAAAGGTCCATTCCGCTCGGCTCAGTTGTTTTTCTTCCTT
>JAIXRD010000226.1 GCA_027485365.1 Cryomorphaceae bacterium
GATGCTGCATAATTCCACTCGGTTGAAGGAGTAGCGGTATTTTTTTTAGCCATAAGTTAGTCGATTGAAAAATAATCTGGGGATTGATACAATCCACTTTCTGTTTTCATAAGTTGCATAAGTACATCGTTTGCAAGGCTGCTAGCCCCAAACCTGAACCATTCATTCGTAAGCCATTGATTTCCTAACACTTCTTTCACCATTACTAAGTTGTGCAACGCGAGTTTAGCAGTAGAAATTCCACCGGCTGGTTTCATTCCAATCATGATTCCGGTTTGATCATAATAGTCCTTTATTGCCATTAACATGGTATAGGTAACTTGCATCGTAGCTGCGGGTTGGATTTTACCAGTGGATGTTTTAATGAAATCTGCTCCCGCATGAATGGCAATGTCACTGGCCATCCGAACATGATCAAGCGTGCACAATTCTCCAGTTTCTAGTATAACCTTAAGTCTTGCTTTGCCACAGGCCTCTTTAATTGCTGCAATTTCATCAAATACAAAACCGTATTCTCCCTCAAGAAACTTGCCTCGAGAAATAACCATATCGATTTCATCTGCCCCTTGATCTACCGCGAATTTGGTATCGGCCAATTTAATCTCACGTGTTGATTGTCCGGAAGGGAATGCGGTGGATACTGAAGCGATTTTTACCGAAGAATTTCCGAGTGCTTTTCTTGCTACAGCTACCATAGAAGGATATACACAGACCGCTGCTACAGTAGGAAGGCCAGGAAGGGAATCATGTAAATGTTGTGCCTTATAACACATTTGTTGCACTTTTCCAGGCGTATCTTTTCCTTCAAGGGTGGTTAGATCAATCATGTTGAGCACCATGTGAAGCCCTTGTCGTTTCGCTTCGTTTTTTATGCTCCTTGCTTGAAATCGAGCAACACGCTCTTCTACGCCAACTTTGTCAACGCGTGTATTGGAGAGCACTATAGATGGATTGTAGGTTTTTTTCACTGCGCAATTTTGTGATTAATCCAAAGTTACGCAAACAAATTGAAAAAGTTCTGTTTACTATGCCTCGTCGTCGTCTCCGCCGTCGTCATCTGGCTTGTCATAATCATCATCTGCATCATCGTCGCCGTCCACGTCGTCATCGTCGTTGATGTCTGGTACTTTATCAAAGTCATCTTCGAAATCATCATCGTCATCTTCAACTACTGGCTTGGCTTTTGGAGCAACCTTGTTGATTTTAACAAGATAAATAACCTCATCCGTTTCCCAAATGAGGGCATCGAGAATTTCACCCGTAGGAGTTTTAAGCGATGACAAATGATTAATGTACCCGTCAGGGAAATCTTTTAAGATTTGTTTTTTTTGATCAAGCGTCAGTTTATCGTAACTAATGATGGACCTTCTTTTGGACATAGTGTTTGCGTTATTCAACGGGCAAAATTAATTTTTTTGATATACCGCGATACATTTTTTTGCACTTTATAAAAAAAAAATTTTCAAAGGCATCGAAATATACCCATTAATCGCATTTCCATTACATTTGTCTAATGGCCAAAACTAAATCCGCTTTTTTTTGTCAATCCTGTGGTTACGAGGCTCCTAAATGGTTAGGGAAGTGCCCGTCTTGTAATGAATGGAATACTTTTGTTGAAGAAAGGGTTTTGGTTTCAAAAAATAATCCGCAACCGTTCTCGCGTCAAAAAAGTGAGCACAATCCGATACGTTTACAAGATATTGAGCAAACGGATACCACACGCACCGCATTAAAGGACCTTGAGTTGAACCGTGTTTTAGGCGGAGGATTGGTAAAAGGAGAAATTATTTTAATTGGTGGAGACCCTGGAATTGGAAAATCGACCTTGTTGCTACAAATGGCGATTAAGGAACAACTATCGGTGTTATATGTTTCTGGTGAAGAAAGTGAACAGCAAATAAAAATGCGGGCAGAACGCATCGGTATAGAAAATCCGAATTGCCACTTATTGATTGAAACGGACGTGAGTCAAATAATTTCACATGCTGAAAAATCACTTCCCGAAATTTTAATT
Organism: Cryomorphaceae bacterium; assembly: GCA_027485365.1. Lineage (GTDB taxonomy): Bacteria > Bacteroidota > Bacteroidia > Flavobacteriales_D > Crocinitomicaceae > UBA952. The sequence goes on from JAIXRD010000226.1 coordinate 2,015, forward strand.
ATAGATTCGATTCAAACCTTGTTCACTCCTCACATTGAAAGTGCTCCGGGTAGTGTAAGTCAAGTACGAGAATGTACTGCCCTGCTTTTGCGTTTTGCTAAAGAAATGGATGTTCCTGTATTTTTAATTGGTCACATCACCAAAGAAGGTACGATTGCGGGACCTAAAGTTTTGGAACATATGGTGGATGCCGTGTTGCAATTTGAAGGGGATAGAAATCACTTTTATCGCTTGCTTCGGACGGTAAAAAACCGCTTTGGGTCAACCAATGAATTAGGAATCTATGAAATGCAGGGAAGCGGACTACGCATGGTTGAAAACCCTTCGGAAATTTTAATCACCAATACGGACGGTAGTCTAAGCGGTTCGTGTATTTCAACCACCATTGAAGGCCTGCGTCCCTTGCAGGTTGAAGTTCAGGCGCTTGTTAGCACGGCTGCCTATGGAACACCACAGCGTTCATCTAATGGCTATGATGCCAAGCGTTTAAATATGCTGTTAGCTGTTTTAGAAAAGCGTTGTTCATTCCGTTTGGCGTCAAAGGATGTATTTTTAAATATTGCCGGGGGGATCAAGGTAGATGACCCCGCAGTGGATTTAGCGGTGATCATTGCGGTATTATCCTCAAACGCAGATATTCCGGTTTCTCGCTCTTATACGTTTGCGGCTGAGGTTGGTTTGTCTGGTGAAATTCGTCCAGTAAATCGAATTGAAACGCGAATTTCAGAAGCCCAAAAATTAGGATACACACATATTTTTATTTCATCCTACAATAAAGGCGTGAAACCTAAAGATTATCAAATTGAGGTGATTCAAGCGAAGAAAATTGAGGACATTGTTAAATCCGTGTTTGGCTAATGGATAAGGTAGAGTTTATTTCAGCACAACACGTTAAGATCGAGTTCGAAATGGCATCGGTCTTACAACGCGGCTTAGCCTATGTGCTCGATACAGCCATTGGATATGTTTATCTGATTATTGTGATGCTTTCATTGATTGATAGCGTTCGGGTGGCTTATTCTGATATGGATGTATTGGTTGGTTTATTTATTCTACTTGTAAACCTGCCCATTGTACTCTATAAACCGATGATGGAATATTTTTTTAACGGGCAAACCCTAGGTAAAATGGCTATGGGAATTCGAATGGTTCGCGTGAATGGCGATCGAATGACTATTCGTGATATTTTTGTTCGATGGGTAATGCGGGGAGAGTTCTTTTGGATTTCTTTGGTTTCGAATCCAGCATTTATTGGATTAATCCCTTTTATCTCCGCAATCGATTTATTGGTAGCTTCCATGACGCCCTTAAGACAACGCGTTGGCGATATGATGGTCTCCGTTATTGCCATTCGTACCAAGCCCAATCGAACGTTTACGCTTAAGGAAGTGCTCAGTAGACAAACGGAAGTGGAATATGTTCCTACCTATGAAAAGTGCATTACCTTTACGGATGAGGACATGATGTACTTGAAGAAGGTTATTGAACAGTATAAA
>JAIXRD010000049.1 GCA_027485365.1 Cryomorphaceae bacterium
AGTGGTCATTACTTTTCTGTTTTTCGGGGAACGTCCTACATGTTTATTTACAGTGCCCGGCTCTGTCACGTCTCCCCATACCAAGGCCCAATAAATACGCTTGGTTGTCTTTTCGTAAAATTGTTTAGCCAGGTGGGTTAAGGCATGTTCTGTTTTAGCAACGACTAATAAACCCGCAGTATTTTTATCGATGCGGTGCACTAATCCAGGACGACCATAATAATTATTTGGAAGGGATGGTAAGTGATTAAAATGATAAACCAACGCATTTACTAAAGTGCCAGAGTAATTTCCATATCCAGGATGAACTACTAATCCAACCGGTTTATTAACTACCAGCAACTCGTTATCTTCGTATACTATATCTAAGGGAATGTTCTGAGGAATCAATTCGATTTCACGAACAGGGTAGGGCATTACAATGGAAATATCATCCATTGGTTTTATTCGATAATTCGGTTTTACCGCCTTTTGATTTACGAGTACATTCCCATTGCGGGCCGCAACTTGAATGCGATTCCGAGATGTTTTTGGCATCCGGTCGATCAGGAACTTATCAATTCTAACGATGCTTTGTCCGGGGTCTACCTGAAAACGATGGTGTTCATATAATTCCTCTTCATCCTGCTCGGAATCATGCAATTCAATATCCTCATTCACACCGTAGAATTTTCATTACTTGTTCAGGATGTTGTATGGATCGGATGAAGTAATACCCCGAGTTTAGACCACTTAAATCTATCAAATTGTCATGATTTTCAGTGATAAAACGGCCTTGAATATCGTATAATTCAAACCCCTTTTCATCGCTGTATGGGCTAACAATATGAATTACTGATTGCGTTGGATTCGGATATACGGCATATTTAAGCGCTTGTATCTGCTCCACACCAAGTTCTCCATCAAGTGCTGTGGAAACGATTGGACGTAGCATGGCGGAACCTGGGAACGGCGGGTTTTCCCACGTTGCACCAAAATCTACGCTGTAGAAAATTTCTTGCGAGTGATCAATGTTTCGGTCTAAACCAAGATTATATCGAACAGCATCCACTTGTCTCCATCCAATAAAAAAGGAGCTGCCAACAGGGATTTTCTGACCATTCGGAAAGTAATATGCATTGAAGTTATTTAATCCATTGGCATAGGTGGGTTGTCTTGGTGAAAATGCATCGTCTTCAAACAACACGGCTCCAGGTTGACCATTCAAATCTTCCCAAACAGTCAGGTAGAACAACTTGGTTGAAACATCCGTTACCGACGGAACAAAATGGAGGTAAACACCAAGCAAAGAATCGGCCTCATAGGCATTGAAGTGAACCGCCAGCATAGATTGAACTCCAGTTGGACCAAAAGCGGCCTCTGCTGATCCGTCGTCGTAACTGTAATAATTATAAAACCCTTGAAGAAATTCGCAGGTGTCATTACTGATTAAGTTGGGAAATTGTGCAGAAACAGACGCATTCACGGTAAATACCTGTTGATTTCCAGGTAAGGTTCTGTCGTATTCATAGCCTGCAGATAAATCATGGTAAGAGGTGAATAGGGTGTTTGGATTATAATTAATATTCCCTTCTGCCAACAAAAATCCAGGTAAACTAAAATTCCCAACCTGTGAACCATTGTGTTGGACAACAACTTGACCATTTTGATAATTCTCTGCGGAATTACTTCCGTTAAATACTTTCACTTCTAAACCATTAGTCATCATACCTGCTGAGGTGTTTTTATAATGGTCCCATGGAACGCTCGTATAGTCTTGCAGCAAGGAATAAAGCGGATAACACAAGGCAAAATCTTTAAATAAGGTATCCGTGTAATCAGATAATGCACGCAAATGCACATAATCAACGTGGAAATGATCTAATGAACCGCTTAAGGCACCATAGTTTTTAAATCGAATCTTAAATCCGTCCCGAAAAAACTGATCATCAAGCACGGGAATATGCACCGGTTTAAAGGGATGAACACCTGTTCCGGATACACTCCATATGTGCTTCCATTGGTCAAGGTCCTCTGCATAAAACTCTAAGATTAAGGAATCACCGGCTTCGGGTACATCTCCCAGTCCTTCAGGTTGATATAAAAAACTGAAATATAGGGAGTCGCCAGCATTATAGTTAGAGAGATTGATGCATTTAGAGGTTAAACGGTCTCCGTAATTAGTTACCGCGCTTCCAAATTGATAGGGATATCCATCCTCATCTAAGCCGTCAAAGGTTGCTACACCAAGGGAACGAGGATTGAACCCAAAGCGCATGTTGTGATAGGCCATTCGATCGATCCATATCTTGGTGGAATCCTCAATGGTTTGAAAAAACACCGTAGCGGAATCTTGGGTATATGCGGGATTACTTATCCAAATCGTGTCGCTTTGGTCTTGCACCCCAACCGTATCATAAATATAGTATGGAGGATATAAAGAAATCAGAGTGCCTACGGGTGGATATATCGTTAAATTATTTTCAGTAACATTCAATGCTGGAAAGGTCACATCGGTTGTAGTTTCTGTTGCAATATCATAGGTTCTTCGAAAGGTTGCCTGGTTGGTATAGCTTAATCCATTCGCCAACGGAAGGTTAGTTGACGGATTCACCAAGCGGTAGTATGTTTGTTGTGTATTGCCGGGGGCATTATATACCCCTTGAAATACCTGAAACTTGCTGGTCGAAAAATCATCGAATACAGGTAAGTCTAACGTATCTGAGGCAAAGATAAACGTGCTGTCTATGCTAAGTGATTTTACACTGGCATTCGGTTTTTCAAGTCCATAAACAGGTTCAAATCCGATGTTTTTTCCTGTATTGTGTTCCAGTTCTTGTCCGAAACTGACCATTATGCAGGCAAGTGCTGCGATTAAAAGGGTGCTGCGCATTATTGTTCTTCGTTTTCAATGTAACCGTTGAAATCTTTGCGAAGGTGAATGGTAAATGGGGTAGATTTCGGTACGGTTTCTCCTTCAATGTATTCAGGACTCTGAATAATTACCCGCGATGCAAGGGTGTCCTCTCTGGTAATACAATCATTACAAATATAATTTACTGAAACACCAAGGGTATCAATAATGTATTTGGCATCGCCATAAGTTAAGCCAAAGAAGTCAGGAATACTAATAGGTTCACCTTCATCGTTTTCTCCAACAATTAAAATAATGGTCGCTCCAACCGGAATACGAGCACCTTCTTTGATTCGATTTCCTTTGTATAGTTGTTCTAAGACGGATCCATTCGCATCGTTCGTGGGCTTGTATCGAATAATCCATTTTAAGCCCCTGCTTTGTAGCGTGTTTTCAGCAAATTTTAGTTGCCTGTGGATTAGGCTTGGCATTTCTACCATGTCCGTTTTCTTGGTCACGCGTAGTGCAATGGTACGACCGGATTTCACAAAAAGTAAGGAAAAAGCAGTTGATTTTGGATTTTGGGAAACAATGGTACCTGCGGGTTTTGATGGGTCGTAAATAGAGTCTAAGATTTGATATTCTAAGCCTAAATCCTCTAAAATCACCTTTGCTTCCTCTGCATTTTTACCTACCAAGTTAGGTACTTCAATGCGCTCGCCATGGTTGGTAGAAAATCGCAAAAATACCATCATAATAAAGACCACCGAAAGGTAGAATAAGATAACTAAACCAAGCTGCTTTAAAAAATACTTGGATAATACAAAAGCCTTTATCTGTGTAAAAAGCGGATTCATTAAAACAAATATACAGATTAAAAATTAGGACTTAACGGATGATTCTCAAAGAAGCCTTCAATGTAAGAGACCGCAGACTCTACATCATCAACTACTTTAAATAATTCTAAATCACTTGCAGATATGTTTTGTTCTTTAGTTAGCATGGTGTTTTCAACCCATTCTAACATTCCGTTCCAATATTCAGAACCGAATAATACAATAGGCCTTCGTCGGATTTTCTTTGTTTGAATGAGAGTCATCGCCTCAAAAAACTCATCTAAGGTTCCAAAGCCACCCGGCATTATAACAAAGGCTTGGGAGTATTTAACGAAAACTACTTTGCGTACAAAGAAATAATTAAATTCTAAGTTGTGTTCTTGGTCAATATATGGATTGTGATTCTGTTCAAAAGGCAAATCAATGTTGAGTCCAACGGATGGGCCATTTCCCTGTTGTGCGCCTTTATTTGCAGCTTCCATAATGCCCGGACCCCCGCCGGAGATAATTCCAAAGCCCCTGGATGCTAGACGTTCTGCAAGTTGTTCAGAAAGTTGATAATACGGATTGTCTGGTTTGGTTCGCGCTGACCCAAAAATAGAAACACAAGGTCCAATTTTTGCCATCCGGTCATAGGCTTCAACAAATTCTGACATTATTTTGAATATCGACCAACTGTCGTTGCTTTTTATTTCGTTCCAATCCTTTCTACTGTGATCCATGGGAGTTTTTTTACAAAAGTAAAATTTGCTTCGGATATGCATGGCTTTATTTTGTTAATTCCTACTTTCGTTTAATGCGTAGAATCTTCATTTCAGTTTCGCTCTTTTTGGCTTTTTGCTTGAATGCCCAAGGTAAGGATAGTTTACATGTACGAAAGGGGATAACGCATGCGGTTTTAAGTTCCTCGGCCGTGGGTTCACTCTTAGCCCTAAATCAAGTGTGGTATGCCCCCTACGCAACGGAAAAGTTTCATTTTTTTAATGATGCAGAACAATGGATGCAAATGGATAAATTTGGACATGCATTCACTGGATATTTGATTACGAATGAACTCAATCGTGTGCATTATTGGGCTGCGGGGAAGCGTCAACCTTGGGTAGGAGCTGTATATGCGATATCATATTTAAGCGCCTTAGAACTCATGGATGGCTTTAGTTCGGGTTGGGGTTTTTCAGGGAGTGACATGTTAGCAAATGGGCTAGGGGTTGGCTTAGCTTTTTCGCAAAATCATTTTTTTAATCGCCAATTGATCATTCCTAAATTTTCATTTTCTCGTTCTTCTTATGCTCTGGTACGACCAGAGATTTTAGGAAGCACCTATGCGGAGCAACTTTTGAAGGATTATAACGGACAAACCTATTGGGTGTCACTTCCTATTGCGACCTTCCTTAATTTGCCAAAACGCTTCAAGTGGATTTGTATTAGCCTTGGATATGGGTGCGATGCGAAATTAGTTGGGTCCCAGAATGCATGGAATGGGTTCAATGCGCGCCGCCAAGTATATCTGTCTATTGATATTGATTGTTCTTCGTTGGCACCAAGACATCCAAAACTTAATAAGGTCCTTACTCATTTGAATTTGATTAAAGTTCCCTTTCCATCGCTAGAGTTTTCTTCAGACAAAACGCGATTCCACTGGATTTCCTTTTAACGAAAAAAGGCTCCCGAAGGAGCCTTTTTATTAGTTTTTCATTTGATTAGTGTTTAACCACTTTCTCAATGTGTGTTAAGTTGTTCAATGTAACACGGAAGGTATAAACTCCTGTGCTTAATTTGCTTAGGTCGAATTGTTCTCCATTTTTAGCATTTGCTACCGTAAGAATCAATTTACCTTGTGCATCATAAACAAAAGCAGTTGCTCCTTCTTGCGCAGGGATTTCTAAGGTTACCATACCGTTTGTAGGGTTTGGATACAATCCAATTACTGCTGATTCTGGGAAGTAGATACCCACTTGATCAACGATCATACAATCTGATGTATCAGAACATCCGTTTGCATTGGTAACAATCACTGCGTAGCTTCCGTTGGCAGATGCAACTAAAGTATCGTTTGTGGCATCAGCGATAATCTGACTTGAGGCACAATCAATCCATTGGTAGGTTGCTCCGGCTGGAGTAGCTACCAAAGTTACAGGATCTGCTGCAATTGCCACCGCATTTGGTAAGGCATTCACAGTTACTGTTACGTTGTCTGTGTTATTACAACCATTTGCGCCAGTACCTGTTACGGTAAATGTTGTTGTTGCAGCTGGTGCGAAAGGAACGCCATCGATTACATTGTTGCTCCATGCATAAGTTACCGCGCCACTTGCATTCAATGTAACAAAGTCACCTGAGCAAATGGTCTGGTCGTTTCCAGCATTTACTTGCGGTAAGGCAAGACCTGTGATGGATACCGTGTCTGTATTTGTACAACCGTTAACTCCTGTTGCAGTTGCAACATAGTTAGTTGTTCCGCCAACT
>JAIXRD010000099.1 GCA_027485365.1 Cryomorphaceae bacterium
CTTTGAAATACCCCGAGGAACTGCTCTTTGTTTGGTATTGCTTGCTGCAGTAGATTACTTCGCCCAGGGCACGGTTTGAGGGATCATAAAAACTCGCGTTGATTAGAAAACTACTTTCTTTTCTTGCATTTGCTTCTTTAACAGTAAGCGGAGCAAATCCATTATTGGGATCTGCAACTAAGTAAAAAGTATTCGTTGGCTTAAAGGTAAAGACATTCACTTTTTGAGAAACCACGAGGTTTAGTGCACGACCAAGGATTCCCTTCTGATTGCGTTTTATGTCAATGCGTTGAACAACTACCGAAGGATTTGAATACATTTCATTCACATCGATCCGGTCAGCATTATGAATTAAGACCCACTCACCATCTTGTTTAATCTTTAACGCATTGGTTCGCGTTAAAAAATAATAGTAGTTGGTTTCGGTTCGTAAAACACTGCATGTAAACCCAGCACCAATAAACAAGATAACTAAGAGGCTATTTTTAAGGATTCCTAAGCTATTGGAGGAATGTCCTGTAAGTTTGCGAATACCTAATCTGCCGCCAAAAAACAAACCCATCAAACAAAGTAACGGCATTAACCCATTGTTAAATATCAAGAGTATCATACACAAGGCAAACAAGCAAAGTATCGCCAGGTAATGAATGATATTTAATCCAGGTTTTGCCATCCCTCAAAACTAGTAATTTTATGTGGCATCACAACTCAAATGGATTATGGGCGTGGCTTATGAAATTCAATTCCTTAAAATAAGGTTGCCGTTGCAAAGCCTAAACTGTATCCAATTTGTTTATTTTTTGCTTGCCACTCTAAATATTTAAGCTCCGATTGAATGTAGTTTAATTCTCGCATATTGATTAAAAACAAGGAGCTTTCCCCATTCTCAAACATGTTCCGTTCAGCTTCAAGCAGTTGTTTAGAGTCTTTTGCAGCACGTTGATAAATGGCTAATTGCTCAATGCTATTGCTTAACTCTATTTTGGCGTTGTTTATTTTCATGGTCAGCTGAGCCTTCAGTTGTGCGAGATTAAGTTGAGTTTCTTCAATTTTTAAATTAGCTAATTTTAAATCACCGCGCTCTTTGCGGAGAAACAAGGGCATTTCAATAGAAAATCCCCATTTATAATCGTTAATATCTAGGTCACTAAATGGATTATAATTAACGGGTTCGTTTAGGATATTATAGTTTACTTGAACGGAAGGTTTTAAACGATCAGCTTTTAATCTTCGGTCAATTTCAAGCATATCTACCTTGAATTCAGTAATGGTTAAATATGGATGGTTGTTTATTAAGGAGTCACTTTGAAATGGGATCAATGCCGAAGCAATCCAGTTTGTTCGAGCGATGGGCCTTGCCGTTTCTCCTAGCATCAAAGGCTCTTGTTGTTCAGACCATAAGTAGGTGGATTGTATATTACATTTTTCTCGGTAATTCGCTTCTGCATCGCGCAATAAACTTAGGCGTTGTTGTACTTGAAGTCCGGCCTCAACGGTGTCAATATAAGCTCGATCCCCGAGAATAGCTGTTTCCTTTACTGCATTAAACCGTTGCACTGCAACATCATAAGCTTCTTGCAGTAATTTTGTAGAATGGAAAGCGAGATACCAATCCCAATAGGCATAACCGGTTTCATAGATCAATTTGTTTACTTGTAGGCGCCGCTCCTCTTCACTCGATTGCTGATTTATTTTTGCACTCCAAAGGTCGGCACGTCGTTGGTCAATCAAGAGTCCCTGCCCTAAATTCGCACCAATTCCACCATAAAATAAACCACCGGAAGGGGTCTTGGCTTGCGGATCTAAGTAAGAGCCTCTGTTACTTTCTACCCCTGTTTTTACAGTCACTCCATACCACGTTGGATATTTAATTCCATAGTCACCCACCGAGTAATATTGCTTCCCATCAAAATATTTTTGATTCAAGGTGCCTTCGATTTTGGGATCAAATCCTCCTTTAGCTTTTAATAAATATGCAGAACCATATTTGGGTTGAATATCACTGATTTTAATTAAGGGATGATTCTGCTTAACCAGAGAAAGGAAAGCGTCTTCTGTCAGTGGTTGTTGAGCATGCAAGGCCGCCCAAATTGAACCGATTATGAGAATGAATAGTTGCTTCATTTCTTTATTGATGATTTTATTTCTTTTGAATCTTTTTCGACATAGAAATCAGGTGGAAATCCGTTGATGTTACGCCATAATTCATACCCAATAGCTACATCTTGAAGGAGTAACATGGAGTTGACTCCACCGCCAACACGTAATGCCTTCGGCCATGGATGGTCTTGTTTGTCTGGTGCAATAAGTACCCTGAACATTCCATTTTCTGAGGTAAAGTTATCAATGGCGAACACTGTCCCTCCATAGGTGCCATAGCTATTGTTTGGCCAACCAGAAAACACGATGGCAGGCCAACCGTCAAATTGCATTCTAACATGCTGACCTTTACGCACTAATGGGTAATCCATTGGACGGATATACATTTCTACCGCAAGGTCATAATTTAAGGGCATGATGGTAGCCAATTCTTGTCCTGCTTTTATGGTTTCCCCGATGCCACTGCTTAAGATTTTGGTAACGTATCCATCTTGTGGAGCCAAAATAAGATAGTTTCCGCTTCGAATTGAATATCCGGCTGCTTGACTTTGTAGCTTGGTAACATCAACCTCCGCGTCATACATGTTTGTCATTGCCGACATTTTATCCGATTCTGCTTTTGCAATTTCATCGCGATATTTTGCTTCGGTTGATTGGACTTCAACTTTTGCATCGATGAGGTCGTTTCGACTTTGAAGTAGTTTCTGTTGCGCTGAAATCATGGAGGCTTGTGCGCGCTGCATTGCCATTCGGCGTGTTTCTACCTCGGTTTGTGATTTCAAATCTCGTTCATATAGTTTCTCAAATCGATGGTATTGATCCTTAGCAATATCGTAATTAATTTCAGCGGCTTGAAATTCAATGCTGTCAGCAGTGATTTTTAAACGGGCTTGACGGTACTTAATCTTTGCTTGTTGTAATTTAAGCTTGGATGATTCAATGAGTGCATCGATGCGTTGGTCTAACGCGATAACTTTTTGTTCATAGGAAATCACGCTTAACTCCTTGTTTTTAATTTGGTTTTGAGTCCGATCCACAAGTTTTGGGTCAAAATAACCATCCTTTACCTCGGAAATAATCACTATGGTATCGCCTTTTTTTACAAAATCTCCATCTTTAACAAACCAGGTTTCAATTCTACCAGCAATGATTGAATTAATTGTTTGAGGGCGTTGCTCGGGGCGAAGTGTTGTTATCTTTCCATTGGACCGTATGTTTTGTGTCCATGGTAAAAGCATGATTATTAAAATTATAGCTCCAATTATATAAAGCGTTCGTTTTAATTTTAGATTAGAGGACTCTTTATTTACATTTTGATATGAAACAAATTGTTGCTCATCAATTCCATTTCGATTATTTGGAGAAATATTCAACATACTATACGATATTATGAGTGATTAACCCTTGGTTAATGATTATTGTTTGGGTTGCGCGCTGTACAACCAATTCATCGTCGGATTGAATGAGTAAGGTTGAATTTTCCGCGGAAAAGATCACATTTAGAACTTCTTCCCGCTCATCCAATTTAATGTCCTGCAGAGGTTCTTCGAGTAAAACTAATTTTGGTGAACCTACCAGGGCACGAGCAATTAGGATTTTTCGAATGCAATCTTTGGCTAAAAAATGTCCTTCCGGATTTAACAAGGTATCGTAACCTTCCTTTAAATGTTGAATTTGTTTCGACAGTAAGAGCCGATCGCAAAGGGTTTGAACTTCTCCAAAACTTACATAATCTCTTCCGAGGGTAATATTCTCAAGAACAGAAGCATGTACCAGTAAATCTTGTGTTAACATGTTTCCAATTCTATTTCGAAGATAGGTTCGGTTGAGATTGCCTAGTGGGATGTTGTTGATTGATAAACTGCCTTCTTCTGGGTTATAAATACCAGCTATTAATCCGAAAATTAAATTCGTGGAAACGGTATTGTCTGTCCGAAAAATAGCCCGTGCATTGGGTTTAATGGTAAAAGTGGCCCCTTCAAGTAGGGTCTGACTGGTCAGGTCGTTTTCGTAGCGCAGGTTGTGGAAATCAATTTCGAATCCAAGTTCACTGTGTGGAATATCCATTCCTTCTTTACCTTCAAGGGGTAAGTCTGTAACTTGACCAATCTTTTCAATGGCGGTGAATAGGTCGTATACGGTTTCAAGACTCACGATGAGTTTTTCAACTGAACTTAAGATTAGAAGTATTATGATTTCGGCAGCTACGAATTGACCAATATTCATGGTCTGGTTAATTACTAATACCCCGCCAATTACTAACAACGCCATAGCGATAATGGCTTTAAATCCGATGAGATATAGATATTGTTGTTTTAGAATTTTGAAATGTTCATTTCTGCTGCTCAAATATTCTACTAAGTATTGATCAGTGCGATACATCAAATAGGAGGGGGTGCCGGCCATTTTAAAGCTAAATCGAGTGTATGCAATTTGTTGAAGCCAATGCGCAATTTTGTATTTATAGTTCGATTCCCTCAAGCTCGAGCGAAATCCGCGTTCAGCAGTTATTCGAAATACAATGACAAGCAATAAGATTAAGGCCAAGCCGAAGAAAATAAAAAAGCTGTGATAAAATGAAAGCAAAACCAACCCAAAAATAATCTGCAATGAGGCTGCAGCAAAGTCAAGAATGAGTTTCGATAGTCCCTTTTGAATGGTAATCGTGTCAAAAAACCGATTGGGTAGCTCCGGTGCGTATTTGTTGTTAAGTGCCTCCGTGCTAATTAAGGGGATTCGGTCCGTAAAATCAAGTGCAGATCGCACAAAAATCCGTTGTTGTAAGTTTTCTGTGATTCGCATTTGAGCTATATTCAGGAACCCAGAAATGATAATTGCACACATGACTAATACCACTAAAACAATCCAGGAGGTACTTACCCTTCCCATTTGAATGAAGTTCACAATGGCTTGAATTCCAATAGGTAGACCTAATCCTACTATTCCGCTGAATGCCGCGAAAATATATACGTTGCGAATCTCGCCGTTATCGGGTTTAAGCATCGCTAATAGCCGCTTAAATGGAGTCATTTCTTCTGCTTTCATGATTGAAGTACTTTTTGAATAATTAAGTGTGAAAATGCTTCAACAGCATCTTGTTCGGGTGAGGTATTCGTTAACCTGGGAAGATGAACACTGAAAAACCGTTGATGGTTGGCATTTTCAATTAGATTTGAAATCAACATTTCTGGATAAGGAAAGCTTGGGTCAATGGTTTTAACCAATTCAGCAACGGTAGAAACAATTGATTTATAATTCAAATAAATGCCGTTTTGATTCTCATCATCAACCATTTTAGTATGCAAGGCTTTCCCTGATTCGTGAATTACGATTTGTTTAAGTTTCATTTCTTCTGCAATATAACCCGGATGACTTGAGTCAGGCAATCCTGTAAGCACAGCGATTGAATTTGTTAGCTGTTGCCTTTTGTCGGTAACATTGGTGGTTGCAAGCATCAGACGATACGATATAATTCCCCAATACCAATTAATCAAGTATAAAAGGAAGTAGTGCTTGTTTTCAAAATACCGATAAATTGTAGCTTCAGTTGATTGAATGTTCTGAGCAAGTTTTTTAAAGGTAAAGGCCTCAAATCCCAAATCTTGCATCAATTGGATTCCTTCCGTTAGAATTTTTAATCCAATCTCGGAACTTGTTGGGTCTTTAAGATAAAGCGTTGCACTTACTTGAATTGAAATGTTCATAAAGTCATTCGTAGTACAAAAATAATAGTATTACTATCGAAATTGAAAGTAATAACATTTTTTATGAGAAATTGTTTAATAATTATGTGCCACAATAGGTCTGGTGCGCTTGATTTTCTTCCGCGGTAGGAGGATTCATCCAAGCGATTCGCGATTCGTCGTAGGCATACGGATTGGTCCATAAAGACATTGCTTCGTGAAATCTTGTTGAACCGCTTGTATCATTTTCCCATAGTTCTACTTCCGAAAGAATAGACTCTACCAGGTGGTTTCGAGGGATGACCACGGGATTATTCATTCTCATTGTCTGTAACCGTTCCTCCATGGTAATTCCTTTACTGTTTGCATAAGAATTCCATTCGTTCTTCCATTCCATAAACGCTTCTTGTTCCCAAGGGGAAAGGGAATTAGGAATTGCATAACAAAGTGCGGCAAAGGTATTGGTGTAATCTGAGCCATGCTGCTCCATAAGCTTTAATAATCCGGTAACTAAGCGTTCTGTTTCGTTGTCAGCTTTTGAAAAACCAATTTTTTGCGTCATCATCTCTTGGTATTTCATATTCCACTCCTCTTCAAATCCTTGAATAAATGACCTTGCAATAATCAGTGCTTGCTCTTCCGATGGATCGATGAGTGGCAAAAGGGCTTCTGTTAGGCGGACCAAATTCCATTGGATGATGGCTCCTTGGTTTCCGAACGAATACCGCCCTTGCTTATCAATTGAACTAAATACAGCATTGGGATCGTATTGATTCATGAAAGCGCACGGACCATAATCAAACGATTCGCCACTGATTGCGGTATTATCGGTATTCATTACGCCATGGATAAACCCAACGCGCATCCAATGAGTGACCAATTCAAATTGCGTTTCAGCAACAGTTTTAATGAATTCTAAGGCCGGATTACTCGCTAGTTTACATGAAGGGTAAAGTCTTTCGATGGTGTAATTTAAGAGTGCTTGCAGCGCTTCATTGGTTAAAAAATAACGAGCATATTCAAAGGTTCCGACTCTGATGTGGCTTTTCATGACGCGAGCCAGTACCGCTCCAGGTTCAGAACCCGTGCGAAATATGCGCTCGCCTGTCGAAAAAACCCCTAATGATCTTGATGTTGGAATATGCAAGGCCTCCATGGCTTCACTAATTATATACTCTCGAGTCATGGCTTTTAAGGTTGCTCGGCCATCTCCACGACGAGAATAGGGGGTAGGACCGCTTCCTTTGAGTTGCAAGTCGAAGCGCTTGTCAACTACCACTTCGCCAAGGACAATCGCACGTCCATCACCAAGCATGGTGAAATGACCAAATTGATGTCCTGCATAGGCTTGGGAGAAGGGGCTTGTAATTTCATCAAATACTTCGGAAGTTGAGTCAAGCAAACCGGGTATGAAATCCTCAGAGATATCTAGTTTTCTTGCGAGTTTTTCATTAAAAAGTAGGGTTGAAGCGCCTTTAAATTTCAGAGGTCTAACCTTAGAGTAAAATGCGGAGGGAAGTTCAAAATAACTGTAATCCAGTTTATTCATTGATCGTTCGATAGGCGTGAGCAATTAGATCATGAATTTCTATGTAGGCTAAGGCTGCCTCGGATGTAGCTTCTAGGTTTACTAAAGGAGCTTTTCCCGCATCGAATGCTTGCTTCCAACGAAGCGCACAGAGACACCAGAAGTCACCTGCTTTTAAACCGGGAAAATCATATGTTGGTATTGGTGTGGAAAGGTCATTTCCCATTGTTTTTGAGAAGACAAGAAATTCGTCGGTCATTTGAGCGCACACTACATGGCGTCCTTCATCGAGCGCATCAGTTCGACATAGGCCATCCCGGTAAAACCCTGTCATTGGATCCATACAGCAGGGAATTAAAGGCTCTCCAAAAATATTTTTTTGTACTGTTTTCATGAC
>JAIXRD010000252.1 GCA_027485365.1 Cryomorphaceae bacterium
ACCTGGTCGAGTATGGACTATGAAGGGCAATATAAAGCTTTACACTATGGGGTAAAGGAACTTTATGAAGAGTTGACCGCAGTAAAACAAGTAATCAATAATAAGGAGCGCGTCTATCTTCTTTCAAATAATACAGAGGTAAAAGAAGCTAAAATTACAACCTCTGTTTTTTCGATTGAGAAAAAAGGAGTCAAGGAGTTAAATGTTGAAAATCAGTATGTTTCCTTGGATAATTTCAACCATAAGGTTTTGTATGAACAAGGAACTGATGATACACCTCGCATCATTAAAGTGGATTTACCGAACGAGGGTCATCGCATATTTCTAACGGGTCGTTTGAAATCGGATCGAACCGTTTCTTACAACATGGAAATAGTACAAGTGGATACGCTAGGCCGTAATGCATTGTTAGTTATTGAAAATGAGGATTTCATGGCCGATGTGTGGATGTTTTCTTCGGTGCCTGGAGTACGCTTTGATTCGAATTTTTGTCATTTACTTCCTGGAAAACACGAATTTCCTTTTACTTTTGAATCCGCTACGGGTATAATTAAATTAATGTATCGATGAAAAATCAAATATTCTATGGCCTTTTGTTGCTTTGCTCGAGTCTCAATGCGCAAACTTCAGGAAATCCAAAACCGAATCCATTTTATAGTGATACTAATCGCACAGTTAAAGAGGTAAGTGTTTATGGAAAAGGCATTGCAAGCAATTATAATGATCGTACCTCAAGCATTCAGCTTATTAACACAGTACAGAATCGCGATTTACCGATACGTTCTGTAAATGAAGCGTTATCCTTTGTTCCTGGACTAGATTTTCGTCAACGCGGTGTACAAGGCATACAGGGGGATTTGAGTATCCGCGGTGGAGGTTTCGATCAGAATTTAATTTTGATCAATGGGTTTAAGTTGGTGGATCCACAAACAGGACATCACGCCCTGAATCTTCCAGTGCTTTTAACCAATGTATCGAGTATTGAAATTTACAAAGGCTCGGGAACTCGGGTTTTTGGTCAAAATGCCATGACGGGTGCTGTGAATTTTGTGACCGCGCCAAATGCATTACATGGGATAAATGCTCAAGGATTTGGAGCAAGTTTTGGTGGCCTAGGAACGCAATTTACGGTAAATGCTCCAGTGAAAAACTTGAGGCAGTCGTTTTCTGCCGGGTTGGATAAAAGCAATGGGTATTGGTATAATTCAGATTTTGTTAATCAGCAGTTTTTTTATGATGCCGCACTACCGCTTGGTAAAGTGCACGAGATAAAAGCGATTGCTGGATACACCGACCGCGCCTTTGGAGCGAATGGATATTATACCAATGCCTTTCCTGATCAATGGGAGTCTACTCAAATGGCGATTGCTGGTGTTTCTCATCAATTGAAGAAGACCAATTTAACCTTATTAACGAAAGCTTCCCTTCGATCACATCGGGATGAATTTAGATTGAAACGCTTTGATCCTTTGTTTTACACGAATAAACACTGGTCAGAGGTATTGACTTTTGAAGAAACCATACAATATAAATCAGCATTGGGATTAACTGGAGCCGGTGCTGAATACCGCGCCGAGTCCTTGGAAAGTTCGAACCTTGGGTCACGTGAACGTACCTATATATCAGGTTTTTTAGACCATAAGGTGACCTTATTGAATGAAAAACTAACATTCATTGCGAATGTACATTATTTCAATTTATCCATGAATAACCAAGTTTATCAAAAGATATTACCGGGTATTGAAGGTGCATTTAATCCAGGTTCCCGTCGTTTGCTTATTCCCGTGAAAATATACGCAAATATTGGTCAAAGCTACCGTGCGCCAACCTACACGGATTTGTTTTATCAAGATTATTCCAACGTTGGGAATCCCGATCTTCAACCGGAATATGCTACGAATGCAGAGTTGGGAATGGTTTGGAATGTGACTTGGGGGACAATGGTTTCTGGCAGTGCAGAACGCTTTAAATCGAAATTAGGAGTTGAAGCTTCCGTTTATCGTCGGAATACAACGAATATGATTGATTGGGTAAGAAGTACAACGAGTAGTCCGAATCCTTGGACCCCAGTTAATTTGGCCAATGTGATATTTACCGGGTTTGAAAGCAGTATAAACTATCGTTGGAATGGAAATGGCCGCATTATGATTCGTGAATTATCGTTGGGGTATAATTATTTAGATGCATCGCATCAATTTGCAGATCCCTTACAGCAAACGCAATCCAGGTATGCATTTTCTGGTATGAGAAATCAATTAATTACAAAGCTAAGCATGAATATCACCCATTGGGTATATGCTACCGTGGCGTACCGTGGAGTGGACCGTGTTGGAGGGAATGCATATTCCCTGGTGGATGCGAAACTCACGGTTAATCCATCGCGTAATTTTTCCGTTTTTCTTGAGGGTAACAACCTCTTTAATACCGATTACATTGAAGCGGGTTATGTGCAAATGCCGGGACGTTGGTTCAAGGTAGGCGTACAGGTCAAGTTTTATGAGTAGGAAATACTCTCTTCAAATACTGGCTCCCAGCCCTTCCAATGATGCTTGAAACCCAGCGTTTCATTGTGCCAGATAAAGGAGAAGGTTCCGCCGTATTGTTTAACCAGTGCTTTTAGCGTAGTAACTTCCTCAATTGCTTCAATCGGTGATAGGTTCATGTATTCATTCAAGGTGCCGTCCATATAGCAAAATGGCTGTAATTGCAATGAAGTTATTTCGTTGGTTTTTAAATTAAACCATGGGGTCTGTCGAGCGGTTCCCATACGAAATCCAATAGTTTCTGCGTATCCCATGGAGTAATCTATTTGAATATTTTGTTCAATTAAATGATTGTAAGTCTCAGTAATTGATAGTCTTAAGAAGTGTTGCCTACTGGTTTTAATTTCTTTTTTCGTTAACCCTGTTAGGCGATGAATTTCTTGTGCTAGGTTGGACGCATTCGTATAGGTATCGTATCCGGGATGAATTCCGATTTCACATGTCGATGCTAGCTTGGTAATGATCTCACCTTGTTGAGGATTCGTATAGCTTAGATTTTTATTAAACGCTCCAAAATCAGCAAGTAACCAAAAACAGCGCGTTTCCGGATATTGTTCCACGATTTGTGTAATCTTATCAAAGGTATCAAAGGGATCTTTTCGATTTTGAATAAGCACCTGAATACGGTCTTTAACCCGATTAATGCGACCCTTACTAAGGTCTTTCAGGATTCCAGCGGTCGTTCGAAACGTGCCTTTCCCTTTGTATGCAAACGTGGAGTCTATGTCAAAGGTGGGTTGAATGTTAAATTCTGAGGCTGGGACCGAGTTTATTCCAATAAATTTCAAAAGACTAAGGGCCCATCGATCGCAAATGGGTTCGTGTAGCCAACCAAAAACGGATTGCATGCTGCATAAGGCAGGAAAACGGTTATGTGCATCTCGTTCAACCTTCCAATATTCTTCATAGCGAGACAATACAAAAAAAATGGAAGCTACAAGATCGGGACAATCATTAAAGGACATGAATTCGATATCATCCATTGTTACTTTATCCAGCGAAATCTGATGAATCTCTTCATCAAATAACAAGGTGCAAGGAACAAGGGTAGGAACATCCGGAAAAGAATGTGTCGAATAATTGAATTTTTGCTGGTTTGATGTGCTAAAGTAGGTTAGGTCCGTGGTGAACTCATAACTCAAACCTCGGGCATTAAACACAAAATCGAATGTGTATTTGAGTCGCGGGGTGAGTTGTTCAACAA
>JAIXRD010000301.1 GCA_027485365.1 Cryomorphaceae bacterium
AAATCCATTTCATATCCGGAAAGATCCAGCGAGCCTGAACCTACGGTTGGATTGGAATTATCACCTGCTCCTACGGTTAGTGATTGCTGAAATAATAGTCCGTTGTTGTATACACCGGGTAAGGTCACATTGAACGTAACACTGGTTGGAAGTGGGTTATATACCTTAAGATCAATCTTTCCACTGAAAACCCGAATTTTCTTGAGCTGAACGCCCGGAATATCGATGGTGTGTTCTTCAGTTTCATTAAACACATTGAATCCAGCAGGTACATTTAAGGCGATGGCAGGATTGAAAATCTGAACCACTTGGGTATCTGGGATAGAAACAATATCGGCTAAACCAAGGTCTAAGATGGTCTTGGTAAGGTCTAAATCCAAGGTGCCATTTACATTCCCAACGAGGGTTTGATTATCGGTTAATTTGGATAAATCCAAGGTATCATTAATCAATGGGGCTCCGAGTTCGGTGTCCCAAGACGTTGCTTGCTTCTTACAGCTTGTAAGCGCAAGATAAACAGTGGCTATTAATAAGATCTTTTTCATTATACACGTTCAATGATGGTGGCATACCCCTGCCCCACACCGATACACATCGAAACTAAGGCGTATCGTTTTCCTGTTGCATTCAGTTGTCTAGCTGCTGTTAATAAAATCCGTGCTCCAGTCATTCCTAGGGGATGTCCGAGGGCGATTGCGCCACCGTTTGGATTAATTCGAGGGTCATTATCCGCCAACCCTAATTGACGTGTACAAGCCAACACCTGCGCCGCAAAGGCTTCATTCAACTCAATAAGATCCATTTGGTCTAACGTTAATCCGGCACGGGAAAGTGCTTTTTTCGACGCCTCCACAGGACCAATGCCCATAATTCGTGGCTCAACACCACTTATTGCTGCGCTAACAATACGTGCTAGGGGCTTGCTTCCTACCTGATTCACTCCAGCTTCAGAGCCAATTAACAAACTGATTGCCCCGTCATTCAATCCAGAAGCATTTCCTGCCGTTACTGAACCGTCCGATTTAAAAGCAGGTCGCAAGGAACCCAATTTCTCAAGTGTTGTGGATGCTTTTGGAAATTCATCCCGATTAAAACGTATAGGTTCGCCTTTCTTTACGGGTATTTGAACTTCCATGAGTTCGTCATTAAAGAAACCGTAAGCTTGAGCAGCGGCTGTTTTTTTTTGTGACCAAAAGGCAAATGCGTCCTGATCTTCACGGGAAATTGAAAACATATCCGCTAAATTTTCTGCCGTCATACCCATGCTATCTACCCCGTACATTTTCTCCATGTTGGGATTAATAAATCTCCAACCAAACGATGAATCATACAGTTGTTGGTCACGTCCGTAGGCTGCACCTGCTTTTGAAAGCACAAAAGGGGCTCGAGTCATTTGCTCAACTCCACCCGCAAGGTATAAATCCCCTGCGCCATCTTTAATGGCACGCGAAGCATTTACAGCGGCCGCCATCCCGGAGGCACACAAGCGATTTACAGTTTCTCCACCAATAGAAGTTGGCAAACCAGCCAATAAGGTTGCCATACGCGCCACATTACGGTTGTCTTCTCCTGCTTGGTTCGCACACCCCATAATGGCATCTTCAATGAATGAAGTATTTAAATTGGGATGTTTTGCAATCAAGGCTTTCATGGTCATTGCTAACAAGTCATCTGCACGAACAGCAGCTAACGCACCACCAAAACTCCCGATTGGCGTACGAATTCCGTCTATGATAAAGGTATCTTTCAAGGTAATTATTTGTTGTAAAAATAAGGAATTTATAACAAAATACCGTGATGAAATCTTGATGTAATTGAACCATACATTCTGGGTTTACAGCAATAATAACTTAGAATCCAATGGCGTCGATACGTATAATGTTATGCTCATTTGGACTCGGATCCATGATTTATTCCCATTTTTGTAGCTATATGGCACAATTAACCGAATCGCAACATGAATACCTAAGTTCCTTAGGCATTAAATTCCATACCGATCAACCGCAGTTATTGGCTTATGGTCATGATGAAACCGAAGACTTTGTTTTTCCGCCAGAATTGGTGCTTATTCCAAATACACCGGAGGAAATAGCTGCCATATTAAGTTATTGTCACGCAGAAGGGATACCCGTAACACCTGCTGGCGCTCGAACTGGATTAAGCGGTGGGGCTTTGCCTTTACATGGCGGTGTGCTAATTTCCATGGAAAAATTCAATCAAATCCTACACATCGATACCGATAACTTACAAGTTATCACGCAACCCGGGGTTATTACCGAAGTGTTACAGCAAGCTGTAAAGGAGCATGGGTTATTTTATCCACCGGATCCGGCGAGTAAGGGCTCTTGTTTTATTGGTGGAAATGTATCAGAGAATTCAGGAGGTCCAAAAGCTGTAAAATACGGAGTAACAAAAGATTACGTACTGAATCTTGAAGTGGTACTTCCAACGGGTGAAATCATCTGGACAGGCGCTAACGTGTTAAAGAATGCCACTGGATACAACCTCACGCAATTGATAGTAGGATCAGAAGGAACGCTCGGAATAATCACAAAAATCGTACTTAGGCTGCTACCTCACCCAACGCATGATGTATTATTTCTGGTTCCATTTTTCGATGCGAACACGGCATGCGCAGCAGTCCCGGCCATCTTCAAAGCAGGAATTATACCAAGCGGCATGGAATTCATGGAGCGGGATGCCTTATTATGGGCAAAAGCCTTTACTGGTGATGAGACCATTCCAGTGGCTGATACTCATCAGGCGCATTTGCTCATTGAATTGGATGGCTTTGATCAAGACCAATTGATGCGTGAAGCCGAGCAATTATTTGAAGTACTTGAGACATTTGAAACCGACGAGATATTATTTGCAGATTCCGCTGCACAAAAGGCAGCCTTATGGAATTTAAGAAGAAAGGTAGGTGAAGCAGTTAAAACACAATCTACCTACAAAGAAGAAGATACCGTGGTTCCTCGATTTCAATTACCTAATTTACTGACACATGTGAAAGCAGTTGGTGCACGATATGGATTTAAATCGGTATGTTATGGGCATGCCGGCGATGGTAACCTGCATGTCAATATCATACGTGGCGAATTAAGCGATGTGCAATGGGAACAGGAACTTCCAAAAGCGATAACAGAGATTTTCGAAGAAGTAATTCGACTTGGCGGAACCATTTCCGGTGAGCATGGAATCGGATATGTTCAACGACCGTACATGCATCTTGCCTTTCCTGAAGTTACTTTGAACTTAATGCGTGAAATCAAACGGGTATTCGATCCAAAAGGAATTTTAAATCCTGGAAAGATATTTTAAACTTCTCCTTTCATCCACTTAAGATGTTTCGCATAGAGCAAAACAAAGACTAAAGAAACAACCAGGTTGAAAATCAAAATTACGGAAGGAATAAGGGATGGCGAAACAAAGAAATAAAGACTTCCACTGGATAGTAAATTATACACAATGTATCCATGAAAGCCCAAATGATTTCTTTTTAACATGAAATAAGCGGAAGCTGCACCCAACAAGGCGATGATGATGTTAATGATATTTGTTTCGTAGAAGTAGCCATTGAGAACTTC
>JAIXRD010000255.1 GCA_027485365.1 Cryomorphaceae bacterium
AGAAGCCAGTATAAAAGAAGATGTAGCCATTATAGCTGGTGTTCCAAGTTGGATAAGCACCTTTGGTAACATTGTGTTAAAGCATTCCGGTAAAAATACCCTACATGAAGTTTGGCCAAATTTAGAACTCTATATTCATGGAGGCATGAACCTTGCCGCCTACCAAAACCAATTGAATAAACTAATCGGAAGCCCCTCCATGAATTTCGTTGAATCGTACAATGCCTCCGAAGGATATTTTGGATTACAAGATGAATTAAATACGGATGGCTTGCTGTTGCTAACCGACGCTCAAGTATATTATGAATTCATCCCGATGGAATCATTCAAGGGGCTCGAATCAACCCATGTATTAACCCTTGATCAAGTTTCTTTAGATATTGAATACGCGTTGGTAATCTCCACCAGTGCAGGACTTTGGCGCTATGTTATTGGAGATACGATCACCTTTACATCGCTTTTACCCTATCGATTTAAAGTAACGGGAAGGACAGCGCATTATATCAATGCCTTCGGTGAAAAAGCGGTGGTTATGCACGTAGAGCAAGCAATTAGCGAATGGGCGGACATTCTGAACATTGAAATCAGCAACTATACCGTTGCGCCCTATTTTGAATTTGAACAAGGAATAGGAGGACATGAATGGGCCATCGAAATCCCTTCAGAAATGGAGCTAAGTTCTGATGCCATCATACAATTAGATACCTGCATGCGTAAGGTGAATTCAGATTACGATACAAAGCGTGCAAATAACCTCAACATGCTTCCCCTAAAAATAACGGTGTTAGCCCCTGGCACATTCTTCGCATGGATGAAAAAAAATGGTAAATTCGGAGGACAACATAAAATTCCACGGGTAATGAATTCCCGTACCTACCTTGATGAACTTATTCAATTTGAAGCATAAGATTTACCTCCTATTATTTCTATTTGGCGCATGTAATGCATGGTGCCAAAACTCCACCGTTCACATTGAATTGAAACGTACAATAAACATTCCCAAGGGAACAAGCGCTACCTTTCTCGATGGGCAACAGAATGTATATTTTGTGAACAAAGATGAAATTAGCAAATTCAGTAACTATTCCACTCCGATTAAACAAAGTATCAAAAAGTGGCAAAGCATCGACGATATTGAATCGATTAACTCTTTGAAAATCGCCGTTTTTTCAAAAAGTCAGCAACAACTATGTTTTCTTGATAACACCTTGAGCGAAAATGGAAATTGTATAAATCTGGATGAGCTTGGACTGCTCAATGTGTCGGCACTGGCCACGAGTAAACGTGCAGACATGCTTTGGATCTACGATGAATTAAACAGCAGCCTCGTACTCTTTAATTTTGTGAGCAAAAAAGAAATTCAGCGGGTAGATAACCTTCAAGGAATTTTAGGGATATCGGGCGAGATCACATTAAATGAAAATGAATCCGGACTTTGGATTAGTTCATCCGATGGGAAAATTTGTCTAATGGATGACTTTATGAATGTTGTTCGCTGTGTTTCTGAAACGAATCAAGCAATGATCCCTTTTGCCGATGGTTTTTTCTTTGTCAATGAAAACCTATTGTATTACCGAGATTTATTCGAAGGCGTGAATGAAGTTTATAAAATATTCACAACCGAAAACATACGAGAACTTTATATATCTGGAAATCAGTTAATTGCAAGAACCACGAGTGAACTAAATGTGTTTATAATTCAGGATTAAGTAGCACGAAATTTCAATCCGAATTTTGTAATTTAGTCCCTTAAATTAAAATCAATGCACATTGCTATCGCCGGAAATATTGGTGCTGGAAAAACCACACTAACCAACATGCTTTCAAAACATTACGGATGGGAGACTCATTTTGAGGACGTAGAACAAAATCCGTACTTAAATGACTTTTACGAAGACATGCAACGGTGGTCGTTCAACTTGCAAGTGTACTTCTTGAATAGTAGATTTTCTCAAATTCAGGACATTCACTCGCAAGAAAAAACGATAATCCAAGACCGAACGATTTACGAAGACGCATATATTTTTGCTCCGAATTTACATTCCATGGGGCTGATGACTACGCGTGATTTTGAGAACTATTTCTCTTTGTTTAACCTGATGGATTCGTTTGTTAAAGCGCCTGATTTATTGATTTATCTGCGTGCGAGCATTCCAACCTTGGTTAGTCATATCCAAAAACGAGGGAGAGATTACGAAGAAAGCATCCGATTGGATTACTTGAAACGCTTGAATGAGCGCTACGAAGCATGGATTTCAACGTATGATAAAGGCAAGTTACTGATCATTGATATTGACAATAATAACTTCACTGAAAGCCAAGAAGACCTTGGAAAAATCATCAACGCGATTGATGGTGAAATACACGGATTATTTTAATTTCAACCCAAGCATCCATGGTTAACCCGGATCAAAAACCAATCCTTGTAATTACAGGTGCCGCCGGATTTATTGGTTCATGTCTACTTGCTGAATACGCGCGTAAAAACACACACCACATTATTGCGGTTGATGACTTTACCGTTGAAAAAAAACAAGCAAATTTCATCCATACCACGGATACAGAATTTATAGATCGTGAAGTTTTTCTGGAATGGTTTAGTGGGCATGCGCCACAGGTTGATGGCGTGCTTCACATTGGTGCACGGACGAACACTACAGAACAAGATTTGGAAATTCT
This sequence comes from Cryomorphaceae bacterium, assembly GCA_027485365.1. Lineage (GTDB taxonomy): Bacteria > Bacteroidota > Bacteroidia > Flavobacteriales_D > Crocinitomicaceae > UBA952. Next base: position 2,680 of record JAIXRD010000255.1, read on the forward strand.
TGATCATTTGAACCTACACTACTCTATGCGTATTTGGGATCTTTGTACGGAACACCAAATACCCATGATTTACGCTTCTTCTGCAGCCACTTATGGAAATGGTGAACATGGATATGTGGATGACCATGCCTTAATTCCATCATTGAAACCGATGAATCCCTATGGACAATCCAAGCAGGATTTTGACTTATGGGTGTTAGCACAAGAAAAAACTCCACCCTTTTGGGCTGGATTGAAGTTCTTTAACGTTTACGGTCCCAATGAATACCACAAGGGAAGAATGGCGTCGGTGGTAATGCATACGTTCAATCAAATTCAAGCCACCGGTTCCATGAGTCTTTTCAGATCACACAAAGCGGATGTTGCCGACGGTTATCAATCCAGGGATTTTGTGTATGTAAAGGATGTTGTGCGTGTGATTGAATTTTTACTAGAGCAAAAGCCGAAATCTGCAATCTACAACTTGGGTTCTGGAGTAGCAAATCCTTTTATTGATTTGGCTCGTTATACCTTTGAAGCGATGGGAAAAGATCCCAAGATTTCATTCATTGATACGCCCATCGATATCCGCAATACCTACCAATACTATACCTGTGCAAGCATGGATAAATTACATGAAGCCGGATATTCCCAAGCATTTCATTCGTTAAAAGAGGGAGTCTTTGATTATGTTCAAGGATATCTTCTGGAAAAACGATATTTCTAACGAAGCTTAAAGCACTTTCGTCCACGTCCTAAACGAACGCTTACCATACCACCGGCATATACATACCAGTCTTTAGTGGTTGGATTTCCGCGATATCCATTACGTGCACCATCAAGGCTTTGATTGGATAAGGCAGCAGCTGTTTCACCGGAATATTGCGCCAGTACCGAAGGATCAACATAGCTTGCGGATTTTACATCATCCATATAGTCTGTAAACGTTTTACGTATGCCTAAATCCACATTGAAGGTCACTCGTTTTCCAATTTGGGCTTTTGCACCGATGCCTAGCGGAACGCACAATTGAAAATTGCTATAGGTTCCTTTTTTGTTTAATACCGTTCCTTGTCCTTCCGTACCCAACGGCCGTAATTCAATTTCTTCTCCGTTGAAGCTGGTTTTGGGATTCATATAGAACCCACCGATTTGCGTTAAAAAGTAGGCCGTTCCTTGGATTTGCTTTTGACCATTTTTTCTACCAAAATAAAAGGGTGCAAAATAGAATTCAATACCGGCAGCGAGTTCTTTAATATCCGAATGAAAATTAAGGTTACGATTAACCAAGATTGAATTTGATGAATTCTTATCATCGGCTTCAACGCTTCCTTGCAAATAAGATAACCTTAAGGCCATTCGAGAATGCAGGTTATAGCGGTACATGAAGCTAAATGCCCATTGACTGTTATTAAAGGGCATAAAGGGATTCAAATCACCGATGTAATACATTTGACCTACGGAAAATCCTAATTCTGACTGCGATAAAAAAGTTGCTTGTTGGGCACTAACTTGACGTAACCCAAGGAGTAAAAAAAACAGTAAAATCAACTTATTCCGCATATTCCCAATGTGCGATTCGGTGATCGTCGGAAGCAGTAACGAAAGAATGTGCATTTTGTTGCGCCATTTGGTTTACTGATTGTCGATGAAAGGTTATTTTTTGAACTGGTTTTAGGGATTCCATTTCCCACACCTTAATTGTTTTATCTCTGCTGCATGAAACAATGTAAGCCCCAACTTGGATTAATCCATAAACCACTCCGCGATGCGCTGGAATAGAATTTACGCATTCCTTATTATTCCAAACCCGAATATGACCATCCTTTCCTCCGGAAATTAAAAGATTTGTTGAAGTGAGGCATAAAGAATTAACTCCACCGTCATGGGCATGCCATCGATGATTGACACAATATGCGCTTACATCAAAGGCCATTAGTTCGCCATCTTTAGCACCAATGTAGCAGCAATGGGCGTCGGTATCGTAAGCTATTGCACGAATTTTATCTGTACTGATTTGTTCTAGGTAGATCCAATCCAAGCGCACGAAATCTAAAATGGCTAAACGACCAGAACCAAGTCCGATATACAATTCCGTATCATTAAATGAATACAAGCAAAAAATTCCTTCCCCCGTAAAACAATACTCAAATAGGATATTCCGAGTTCGGGGATTAACTAAAAAAAATTCGCCATTTAAATAGCCAATGGCCAACAATTCCGGTGAAATGGCCCATAATGAAATGGGAGAAACCTCACTCCGTACCGTAAAGGGTTGCATAATACCTGATGAAAGGTCTATCGATTTAATTGTTTTATCTGCGGAGGCAGTATATGCAATGTTTTCAGAAATTGCTACCCCATATACAGGACCTTCATGCAGCTTGTATTCTGATTTGAGTGCAAACACAGTGGGTTATTCTTCGGTCTAATCGACCACCTCATTCTCGTCATTCACTTGCTTCAAGCGATCGGCATAATCTTGTGGTAGAAAATCGAAAAAGGTATCGCCTCTCAATCCTAAGCGCAAGCATTCCATTGGTATCATGTCATTTGGAGCAATATTTCCAAGATTCACATTTGCACCAAATAATTTAATAAACCACACCTGTTGATTTTTTTGTGGGGCTTCCCATAGAATTTGCGAAGGGTCAATACGAGCAATGATGTGATTAATCAGTAAGGTGTGTGCGGTTCCATTCGGACGAAATACACCCACATTTCCAGCTTCACGTCCTTCAGCAATTACCTTCCAAGAACCGGCATCCAATTCAGCTTTCATCCAACTAACCCATTTGAACGGGGAGACAATTATCCCAGAATCTTTAGATCCAACTTCAGACAAAACCGTCCGTGATTTAGCCATCGATTTAATGAGCTTACACTTTTCTTTATGCGGGATGATAATCGAGCCATCTGAAATTTCAACTAAATCCAAACCCAAGCGATCAAGCAAGCGTTGGTAATCGTCAACACAGCCACGGGCATAAAACGCCTCAAATAATGTCCCTCCAAGGTAGGGACGAATCCCTGCCTCTTTATACAATTTAATCTTATCTTCTAGGTTATTGGTCACATAGGATGTTCCGAAACCGAATTTCACTAAATCTGTGAGGTGAGCGGATGCTTCAATAAAATGTTCTGTTTCACGGAGGCCCATTCCTTTGTCCATCATCATAGTAACTCCCTCGTTACGAGGTTTTTGTGGACGTTCCGGTATAAACGGAAGTGTAAAATTACTCATGCAGTAAAGTTACAAAATCTTTGTGATATTGAAGGGCGGGATTCCATTCAAGAATCAAGGATGCTTGAGTTTTATCTACTGCAACAAGGGAGGAAAAAAGCATAAGCGCTTCTGGCATTCTATTCAAATGAACTAAGGTATGCGTAAACAAAAGCATGTATTCAGGATTATGCTCAAGCTCCATCTGAAAATCTTCGAGAAGTTCTAGTGCTTCTATGGGATGCTGCCCCAATAGGAAAAAGATATAATCACGCAAGATTTCTTCATCCTCCCAATCCAATTCTAAAGCCTGAGAAAAGTAAAAACGTGCTTGATCAATATCATCGATTTTATGGTATGCATTTGCAAGTACCAAATTAATTGACGCATTTATAGGGTCACAATCCAAGGCTTTATGGATAATTCCAATCGCTTCTTTCGTTTTACCTTGTATATCCGTAATAATACCAATGCCGAGCCATGCTTCATAAATATTCGGGTCCAATTCTAAACTCAGGTGGTAGTAATTTAAGGCAATATCGTATTCTTTTAACTGTTCATGCGCCTCTCCCAAATAGCACAAGGCCATGGGGTCATCACCTTCTAAACTTAGTACTGTTTTAAAACGCTCAATGGCTTGATGATATTTACCTAAGGACAAATACGCATTTCCCATATTAAAATGAGCCGGTGCGAATTCATCAAAAATCAA
>JAIXRD010000251.1 GCA_027485365.1 Cryomorphaceae bacterium
AAGACCGCCTGACTTTAGAAACTCTTTAACTACCTTTAGCTTGAACTGCTTGCTGTACTTGCTCATAAAACAAAACCCCCTTGGCTGGACATAACGTCCAACTTTTGGGGGTCAGTTCAGAAGGTGGCTTTTGATTTAATAGCAAGACTATTTATTCAACCGCCTTGACCATGTCTTCAATGACCTTCTTCGCATCACCGAAGACATATCAACACTTTGCGAGTGTAATAAGAATCAACAACTTACAGCAGTATAAAAAAATTCTCTCAATTCCATGTAATTCGATATTAACGTATTTAATGTTGTGACTTGGACAAAATTTGGACACGCACAATCCAGTTCAGACCTGTATGGCAATTTCAATAACTTAAAACACTAATACCCCTTAGGCCTACCGCAGGTGGGGTGGGGAGCTGGACCAGCAGGGCCATATCCCCGGGGGGATTTTTAGTTATCTCGTGTGCAGCACCTGGTAAAAAAATGGATATACACACCTCTTTTGGTTAACTTAAAAAGATGAAGACTAGAAAACTCAAATCAAATAAAAACATTACTGAATACCTAGATCGAGACTAAGTCGTGACAAAATATATAAAGGTAAAATTGTTTCTAACAAAATATTGTGAGCCAGCCGCATTTTGGTGCATTAGGGTTAAATTATTTGATGTACAAACATAAATGATAAAAAGTTACTTTGGATATTTTTCAAGAAAACCAGTTCAAGAAGAAATCTTGTGGTTCAAGAAGAATCAAAGTATTACCGGCTACGCAAGCGACGATGGGTTTATCGTAATTAACCCATTCTCTACTCTCAATAAAAAAGAAATTGCAGCTGTTTGTATTAATGAGGCTTTAAGATTATTTATGAGGGATCATAAAATAAACCCAAAAATAAAATTAACTAAAAAACAAACAAACTTTTTTATGGGGACTGCATATGAAGGAAAAATTATTGAAACAAAACAAACCATAGTTGCACGGATAATAGCAGGCGATCCTAGTGCCCAAGATGTAACTCTCACGCAGAGGATGGTTGCAAATGAAATTTGTAGATTGGCGGTAAAAAATGCAAAAAAGTAAATATATTCTCGGCCTAATAATGACTTACCTTACTCTTTTGGCATCGAATGCATATGCTCAATCCAGCTATAAAGATAATGAACTAATTAATTTGAAAATTCATAAAAATGCAATCAAACTCCCTAACATTGAATTTATTGATCAGTCTGGGAACAAAATATCCAACTTAAATTTTCTTGGCCAAGTAAGTGTGATTAACCTATGGGCAACTTGGTGCCCTCCATGCGTTAAAGAGCTGCCATCCATAGATAGGCTAGCTAAAATTGTGAGTAAAGATCAAATAAAAATATACGCCGTATCTCAGGATAGAGCGGGCAATAAAATTGTGCCGGCCTACTTTCAAAAACTTAATCTCAAAAATTTAACAATTTTTTTGGATAATCAAGCATCTTTAATGGCAGCATTCAGGACACCAGTACTGCCAACGACAATCATAATTGATAAAAAGGGTATGGAAATCGCACGACTAGTCGGAGAGATAAACTGGGACTCGCCGGAAGTTATAAGCTACCTGAAAAGTATTTCTAACGAAAAATAATTCAATCAAGTAGTTTTAGTAGGTACTGAATGTTTGCATCAACTGGTGGCGAGCCAGATAAAAAATATTTATCGAGAATAAGTGTTACTGGCGGTGTAGAGTTAATTTCTATCACGGATGCCTGATTTACATCTCCAACGATAATTTTTGCATTACCGCTCACCCTGCAATATTGAGTTTCAAGAAGGTTTATTTTTGGCTCTACTGAATTTGTATAGCTTGAGATTCCACAATTATCAATTTTTATTCCATTATAAGTAAAACCATTTTTTATATGGCCAACATGTATTTCTGCAAGGCCAGAAATTCCGATATCTTTTGAGGTCATATATTCTTCATATACAAAAAGTCTTTTGTTACTCTCATCAATAGCTTTTGAAATTGCTGAAATTGCAACTGCAGAACTTCTTTCGTCGCCACCAAAATATTTGAGATTTTGAGATAAATTTTTGTGAGCCCCATAATTAGGTAATGACTGAGATGTAAGTCCTAGGAACATGATCGACAAAACCAAAATAGGAAGGGTACAAATATATCTAGAATCTGTTGAGGTTGCATTTCTAAATCTTATTTGATAAACCCAAATAGAAATAGTCATAAGTATCCATAACTGTAATAACAGCATAGGAAATAGGGTAGCTAAAAATATTGTGTGAATAACAGGCGTTGGATTTGGCAATAGATAACGGTTCATAAGAAAACTGTTGTCCCCACTTAAGACCCAAAGTGGACCATTTTTATAGGCTGCCATTAACAGCGACCAACCTCTGGGATCGGAATGGCCAAGAAGAAAATCTCCTACCCAAAAATCATTAAATTCGTTTGGCCCTGAGTCTGCAAATATAGATTTAGCAATTAAAATTGGGAATGCTTTAAGACTGGAAATGGTTAAGCTTGCACCACGATTTATTGTGGCGTTGAAAGGGAACTGTAGAGCTGAGCTTGTCCAGAGGGCGCCCATTTGATTGGCGTTATTGGGGGGAATGGTTGTAGTGTTATTGAAGCGTAAAGCTCCATCAAATAACGGATTAAGCCTATCAGCAAAACCGCTATAGTTAGTATGTTCGCCTCCAATTAGAACGGTAAGAGACTTTCCAATGGGAGAATTCTTTAAATCTAATAAAAATTTATGGGATCCAGGGGCCGTTCCCCACGGAACAATAACAAGACTATTTTCATGAATCTCGCTAATATCTGAAATTTGCTTTGTCTTAATACCGGCAAGATTTAATGTACTGGAGTAGTCTTTGAAAAATTGAGATTCATACTTTTCAACAGACGGCGGTATCCAAACAACAATTCGCTCTAAATCAATTCGGGTTGATGATGTCCAAATAAATATTGAATGTATTAAAAGTAATACTATAACTACATAAAACTTATACCTTAAATATGGTGCCTGAAGGTCTTTATTGCTTGCAAAATAAAAACTAACAATAACTGCGTTGACAATACCGACAGCTACGACATCTAAATTTATAAACCAATTTAGTAAACTACTAAATAATATTAAGGCAAGATATAAGAAAAATTTTAAAATATTTTTATTAAATATAAAAATAGAAAGAAATAACAGAAACAAAAATGGCGTAGCTTGTTCGAGCTGCAAAGGCAGCCAAGAACCCATAATTAGAGCTATCGTCTGAAATAGCGGTGATTCCATTAATATCAACAAGAGTGCAATTGATATTAAATGTGGGAAGAAATATACCAATAGGCTAGAAGCGAAGGCAACCGTAAACAATTCCACCGAGAGAAGCCCAGATAAACTGATGGCAAAGGCTACGATTGAAAATATACAAAAAGATAGGCAGGCTTTTCCCCCAAGTTCCGATGTAAGCCAAATTCCCACCAGACTAATAGCAACCAAAACTAGTGGGTACAGCCCCGATAGAGTTGGCAACATTGCGCTCAGTACGCCTAAAAAAATTAATAAACTTCCATTTTTCAGCATATCAACGACTCAAAAATACTATGTTGTAGTTTGCATTAAGGCCAGAAAATCGTCGATCATGGACAAGTTCAATTGCGGTCAATTTTTCATTGATCTTTGAATATGTAACCGCCCATTCAATTAAATCATGACTAATAAATTGCTTTGTGCAAAAGTTATTTGTATCTAACTTCGAACAGTCATTTTGAATAAATTGAATTGAATCCGTCTCGAGTTTTGCGAGATAAAAATCTGGATTATCTCCAAGGCTATCAATTGATCCGCTTCCTGATGAAAGATCAATATTTCCACTCATCATCTTAAGGCCATTTTTAACTACAATAAACTTTTTTAGCGGGACATTTAGGGCATTTGAAGATAATTTTCTTTGGGCATCAAGTAAAAGAATTTGCTTTGGGAAAATTGATGTAACAAACATTGCAATTTGCCGCTCCCTAACCTTTGATAAAGAGGAGGGTATTGTTCCCTCCCATACCTCGCCCATAACTGAATCACTTATGGCCTCTGAATTAAAGCCAATTACTAAATGGCCATCAACAGATTTGTTATCTTTTTTATCCCCTTGTAGTCTAAATGCCTGGAAAAATTCTTGACCCCCAATCTCCATGAAGTGGCTAGTTGGCAATGTGTCAACTTTATATTCGATAACCCTAGTTACATCAACTCCAAGCCTATCTTCTATAGTTGATCGCCCTCCTTCCTGGATTGCTAGACTTTTAGCGATAGTTAATCTCATTGAAAGAGACTTGAGCCACTCCTTTATGTCACTATCCTTTGCCTGTGATTTATCAAACAGGATATTTAGACGGCCACCATCTTGAATGTATTGAATGATTTCAGAGAGTTTTGGTAGTGAGCTGACTTTTGGATTTATGAGCAAGTTAATAGGTGCTGCCGAGTTAAAAGATAAATCCCCTTCAGGCTGTAATCTTGCTAATACACCATATTTAGGGAATGTAGATAGTGATCTAGTGAAGTTATGCTCACCAATTGGAACTAATTGCGACAGATTTTCCGCTTTTGCGCCAACCCCCAAGGAAACGTTCAAAGAATAATCTTTATTTATAGTTGGGCTACTTATTGCAGCGGCTCCTATTAGCGTAGTAATGCCCAAATATATTCCGCAAACAATAATTCCTAATATCTGCAACACATTACTAGTGGAAATAGTTATCAAGAGTAAGATTAATACCAACACAAGTACGACGGTACTAAAAATTTGAAAAATACTAGAGTAGGCATTTATAGCAACAATTGATTTGAATAGATCAAAAAATTCACCATGAAAAATAGCAAAGTTAGACCAGGGTGTACTGTCGCCAATGACCGTAACCATGCCCTTCTTTTGGCTCAATAAAACAGCACTCGGATGATTTCCAAAAGCTAGATTAAGGCTTGGATTGAAGTATCCAAACCTATTTGCCTTAAAATAAATTGCATCCTCTACAAACGAAGGCCCATACTCCCCAACACTTAAAGCTGCCAGTGGAATATGCTTAAAACCAGTTCCAGTCATATACGTGAATGTTGACGTTACACCCAGTATTTTTCCTCTAACAAAATCTAATTTAGCCTCAGGTGCAACTGTGGGCCTGCCAACTTTATTAAAGTTAGCATTTGATGCTATTTCTACCCCGCCTAGGCGCTTGAGAACTGGGGTTAAATTAATTGTGGTATCAAATAAGTTAGTATGATCAGCTACAACCAAGAGATGCCCCCCACGCTCTACCCAGGAAGTAATATCCTCAACAAACTTATCGGATAAGGGTTCTATAGGCATTTTTAATATAAATAGTGAACTAATTGCATCCTTAGGTAACTCTCCGCCCTCGTAGCGTGAAACTCCATTAAATATTTTTTCAGCATATTGATACAAAACTGAGTATGTGTAAGTTACATTTCTACCAAAGTCATCCGGGCCGTAGGGTGACTTAGTTGTTTCCCAGGCACCATGAGACTCGTCAAAAATAATTTGGTTAATGGGATGCTTAGTAGTAATCCCACTTATGGCGATAAGTGCAAATGAAGTAACAAAAATTAAAGAATATTTTTTAACGTCATTGAAATTATTTTTATCGACTGATATTTGCTTATCTAATGGCGCCATTACAAAAATAGCAATTAGAAGAATAATTCCCGGTAATAATCTAAAGAGCTCATTCGTAAAGACTGATGTCGCTAACCACCCACCGAAAGCTAATATGTTTAGTAAAGCCCATATTAGCAAAGCTAATAAAATCGAAAATATTGCGTTTTTATATGCTTTTAGTGCAATAAATAGGATGAATACTGAAAATAGCTGGGAAATTAAAAATGCCGCCGAACCTATCGATAGAGAAAAAATGGTGAGGTCATTACTTGATAGGCTAATCAGCCATTGCTGATAAATGATAGGTGAAGCTATGCTCAGCAATAAAAATAAGATACTGAGCCTACGACCAAAGAGTAAAAAAATATAGGTCGCACTAATTAATACTAATAACCAAGATCCAAAATATATCGACGCCAATACTGCAGTGATCCAAAAGACTATGCTTCTAATGCGATCAAAATGGCTTAAACCAACGAATAAGAGTGGAGTTAGACACCAAGCCGCATAACTATTCTGCTCGGTAAGGTAAAGCGGGGTTAGGCAAAAAAATAAGGCTAAGAAAAATATCTTAGCCTTACCCTGCAAATAAACTAATTGCAATTACAAATCTATCATCTACAACCTACGGAGCAACCTACGGAGCAGCCGTTGGAACATCCTGTAGAGCAGCCCGTACTTCTTGGCGTGTATTGAGCTACCTGTAAATCAGCGCCCTGTAACTTCTCGACTGATGCAGAAGTAGGAGTGCCAGACTTGCTGGCCTCACCAATCAAAGATTTCACATCAGGCGAAGCCATGCCTTTGATTTCTGATTGATTTTGAACAAAACTTGGAGCTTTAACAGCAGAATCAGCTGAGTAAGTTGAATTAACAGCCATAGCCGCTGTGCTAATCGCAACCGCCGAACAAACACCTATCAGAACACTAACAAGCTTTTTCATATGCGTACCTTTCTTTGTAAGATGTCTACATTAGTCTAAAGTATTTATGATTATTTGCAATACATTTTCCTAATATATTGTTTTTCCACGCTGTTTGTGGTTCAAGCTAGCATTCACACTCAAATGGCCTACTGTCAGGCCGCCACTTACAAAATTTATCTTATATCTATAGCAATAGCCAATAAAACGCTCAATTATGTGAAGGCGTTTAATAAAATAGCAGTAACCGCATAGATTACTGGCCAAAAAGACAATAATTCCAATAGCCCAATAGAAATAGGTGAACATTATTACTTTACTTATGATTCATCGTATTTTGCTAGCTCGCTCAAGTATTTTATTTGCGTAAGGAGTTATCTGTTCATTTGAGGAATTCAGCCGTCTTTTGAGATTATTCATTTCGGGACCAATCTCTGGCATTGATTTTTCTAGTTCGCCGAAGAATCTCACTGTTGCATTTGCATATAACCAACCGACTAATATTTCAGTATCAGTTTCATCCTGATTATTTTTATTGGCAAGTTTATTCCCAAATCGGAATTTACGTAAATCAATTGAAATATTTTTTTCTAAAATAGCGCTATATATGCTTGCTGTTCTGTAGGCATTTGCAATCCTTAGAATGTCTTGATTGATCGAATTCCATTGGTTATCTTTAAGCTGACGAGAACTTTCTTTATAAGCTTCAACTGTTTTAGTAAGACTATAAATTTCATCAGCAACCTTCATAAGTTGATCACTACTCATTGATTGCGAAAAGCTTGGTGATGAAAAAAATGCTAACAATGTGAGTAGCAAGGGTATAGTAAATTTGTGTATGTAGTTTTTCATTTTTTATCTAGTTTATTAAGCTTGTACAAGCTGCAGAAGGTTAATTGACAACAGCCAATCTTAAATATTTTTACTGGTCGAAGAACTACTAATGTATGCTCATACATCAATAAAGCTTCACAACCAGAAATACATTTGGTGTGATTATTTTCGGTTGAACGATCTAAAATCCTCGATTAATAAATTAGGTAGCACTGCATTTGATGGGAAACGACAAACAAACGCATATTTAGATCCCAATACTTTATTAACAATTTTTGCTTGTATCTTCGCTTTTATTATGGCTCTGCGAGCACTGAGGCGCACTATAAGTGGATAGTTTTTTAAGTCTTCAGGCCCGTCTTCAAATAAATATGCAGTATCTTTTTCCATAAATTTTTGCTAGCTATTATTGGATTTCAAGTTGAGTAGCTTAACGACCATAGGGCCTTATCTGTTGAATTGGGGCGGGCCCTATGGTAGTTGTTGATCCCTGCGGCATACCGTACTGATTGCTGAAGTAGGTTGTATTTCCTGACTGGGTAGCCGTTCCTTGCGGCATACCGTACTGATTTGAATAGTAGGTTGTATTTCCTGACTGGGTAGCCGTTCCTTGCGGCATACCGTACTGATTGCTGAAGTAGGTTGTATTTCCTGACTGGGTAGCCGTTCCTTGCGGCATACCGTACTGAT
>JAIXRD010000240.1 GCA_027485365.1 Cryomorphaceae bacterium
AACCGTAAATCCTATCCCTGCTCCTACTGCGAGCAACGTGACAATCAACTGCGGGCAAACAGCTACAATAAATGCCATTGGCAATGGTACCATTTATTGGTATGACAATGCCGCTGCAACGAATGGATTAGGAACAGGAGCTAATTTTACGACTCCAACCTTATCATCAACAACAACTTATTATATGAGTGGCGGTACAGGTGCATGTGCCTTGGTAAACAACCCAGTTATTGTAACCGTAATCCCTACACCTCCCCCTACCGCGAATGGAACAACCATTAATTGTGGTCAAACTACGACATTGACTGCTGCAGGAGGAAACAACTACGTTTGGTATGCTGATGCCGCTGGAACCACACAAGTAGGTTCTGGTGCGTCTTTCACAACCCCTGTTTTATCTAATAATACAACCTATTATGTGCAATCCAATCCCAATCCTGTAAATTCAACATTGAATTTTACTAATTGTAATGCCTCTGGAGAAACTGGACCTACCCTGGCTCAAATGAACGCTGCGTATGCAGGAACGAGCTTAGCTGGATTGGTATCTTCATCAGTTCAAGGAATTCAAGAATGGACGGTACCTTCTTCAGGAACCTACACGATCACGGCGGCTGGTGCCAAAGGAGGAAATGCAAACAATGCGATCGGCGGTAGTGGAAGGTCAATTACCATAACAACACCTTTAACTCAAGGACATGTTATCAAAATACTTGTGGGTCAAGAAGGAGGTAACTTGGCCTTTTCAACCGGTTGGGCTGGCGGCGGCGGAGGAGGAACCTTTGTATATAATCAAACAACCAATCAACTTATTTTAGCTGCAGGTGGTGGCGGAGGTGCAGGAAAAGGCGATCCCAATCAATATAACTTTACAATAAACGGTGGAGATGGCAGTGTTTACAACAACACCTCTGGCGGAACAGGTATTAATTGTCCGGCAAGCTGGTGTTCTGGTGGAAGTGGAGGTGCTAATGGAGCAGGAGGTTTTGCTGGAGGATCCCCAAATAATCAAGGTGGTGCAGCTGGTTCAGGTTGGAATTCACAGGGAACTACAGGTACTTTTGGTGGAGCAATAGGGCAAACCTTTAATCAAGGTGGTCTTGGAGGAGTAAACCAATCCGCCTGTGGTAACTGGACAAGCAGCAGCAATGGAGGCTTTGGTGGCGGTGGTGGTGCAGGAATGTGCAGTAACTACGAAGCGCTTGGCGGCGGCGGTGGAGGATATTCTGGTGGTGGTGGTGCTGGATGCCGAGTTGGTGCCGGAGGTGGTGGTGGAAGTTATTACACAGGTACTTTCGTTTCCGAAACGCTGAACAACGGTCACGGTTTAGTGAACATTAGTTTTGCTGGAGCGCAATGTGGTTCCGCATTGGTGGCTGTTCCAGTAACCGTAATACAAACTACCCCTCCAACAGCAAATGGAACAAACATTAACTGTGGACAAACCGCGACATTAACTGCTTCCAACGGTATCATTTACAATTGGTTTTCGGATTCAGCGGGTGCAACACAAGTGGGCTCAGGCGCTTCCTGGACAACACCTACTCTAAATGCAACAACGACATATTACGTAGGTTCAGCTGCTTCACAAGCGTCTGGATCACAAACTTTTAACTACAATGGTGGCGTTCAAACGTTTACAGCTCCTTCTACTGGAACCTATACCTTAGAGGTGTGGGGCGCCAAAGGTGGTGGTGGATCCAATTGCTATGGTTCAGGAGGAAATGGCGGATACTCTAAAGGCGACGTAACCTTAACCGCTGGTCAGACCATTTATCTCGTATTGGGTCAACAAGGTTTCCAATCTTCAAGTATGAATGCTTACAATGGTGGTGGTGCAGGAAATCCAAATGGAAATGATCCTGGCTACACGGGTGGTGGAGCAACGCACATTGCGACTGCTAATGGAACGCTTTCGAGTCTTTCTGGCAACCAAAACTCGGTGCTTTTGGTCGCAGGTGGTGGTGGTGGTGCCGCAGGTGGAACTTGTGTTTGTCAATATCAAGGAAATGGCGGTGCTGGTGGTGGCCTTTCAGGTGCATCAGGCACATGCAGTGCTAATGATTGTGGATATCGTCCTGCCGGATCAGGAGGTACACAAAACACAGGTGGAAACTCACAATCTCCTTCAATCGCCTCAGGATTTGGTTTAGGTGCAACTTCCTCTACAAATACAGGAGACTGTATTCAAGGTGGCGGCGGTGGCGGCGGTTGGTACGGTGGTGGCGCTGGTGGTTATGCCGGCGGTGGTGGCGGCGGCGGCTCAGGCTATGTAGCTCCTTCCCTATTGTTAACCCAAGTAACCGACGGTGCTTCTTCGATGCCAAACCCTGCAGGGGGTCTTATGACCGGTAATGCTGGAAATGGCGTTGCTAAAATTTCTTGGTCAGGTGTCGGATGTCTTTCGCAATTGGTACCCGTTCTTGTAACGGTTACGCCTCCAGCTGCTCCAACAGCATCACCTGTTGCGATTAGCTGTGGTCAAACCGCAACTGTATCCGCAGTTGGTGGTGGAGGAAACACTTACAACTGGTATTCCGATGCAGCAGCAACCAACTTGGTTGGTACAGGTGCTTCATGGACAACACCAACTTTATTTGCTACAAGTACTTATTACGTTACCGCTGGCTCAGGTGCAGCAAATGGAAACGTATTCACATTTACCAACTGTTCTGCAACAGGACAATATGGTCCAACACAAGCCCAGGTGAACAACGCATACGCTGGAACCAACCTTGCTGGAAATGTTACTTCAAACAACGGAATTCAAACATGGACAGTACCTGCTACAGGTACATACCAAATTGAAGCTTTTGGTGCTCAAGGTGGTGGTAATAACCAATTCGGTCGGGGTGCTCAAATCCGAGGAGATTTTACCTTAACAGCTGGACAACAACTTCAAATTCTTGTTGGTCAATCGGGTGGATACTCACAATCCGGTTCTGGTGGTGGAGGGACTTACGTGGTTACTTCTTCGAACACACCATTGTTAATCGCTGGTGGTGGTGGTGGTCAATACGATCAAAATTCATCACTTCACAATGCACATGCAGTTACAGCAAACAATGGACAAGCGTCCGGATGTACTTCTGGAGGGGTTGCAGGTGCTGGTGGTAGCGGTTGTAATAACAACGGTGCCTCTGGTGGTGGTGGTTTCAATACCAATGGAGGAGGCGGTAGCTACGGAACAGGAGGATTATCCTTCCTAAACGGTGGAAA
>JAIXRD010000339.1 GCA_027485365.1 Cryomorphaceae bacterium
AATCCATATACGATTCGTATCGTTTCTGACATCCTTGAGTCTAATGGTTCTTCTTCTATGGCCACTGTTTGCGCGGGTACATTAGCACTTATGGACGGTGGGGTTAAAATTACTGCACCCGTTTCAGGAATTGCGATGGGCCTTGTAGCCGATGAAGGTAAATTCGCTGTGTTGTCTGATATCCTAGGAGATGAAGACCACTTAGGAGATATGGACTTTAAAGTAACGGGAACCGCAAAAGGAATTACAGCGTGTCAAATGGACATTAAAGTAGATGGGTTACCTTATGAAGTGTTAATTCAAGCATTGCATCAAGCAAGAGCAGGACGTTTACACATCTTAAACAAGATTACTGAAACTATTGCTGAGCCACGCGACAATTACAAAGCGTCTACGCCTCGCATCGAGGGAATCATCATTCCAAATGAAATGATCGGTGCAGTAATCGGACCAGGTGGTAAAATTATCCAAGGACTTCAAAAAGAAACAGGAACTACAATCACGATTGAGGAATTACCGAACGGTGAAGGTTCAGTTCAAATTCTCTCTAATGATGGTCCTAGCATGGAAGAAGCACTTCGACGAGTTAAGTTAATTGCATTCCCACCGCAAGTGGAGGATGGTGCTACCTACGAAGGAAAAATCAAATCCATCAAGGACTTTGGGTGCTTCGTAGAGATTATTCCAGGAACCGATGGATTAATTCATATTTCTGAATTTTCATGGGAAAAAGTAGCTAAAATGGAGGATGTATGTAAAGAAGGAGAAATCCTAACCTTCAAAGTGATGGGGAAAGATCCAAAAACTAAAAAATGGAAGTTATCACGTAAGGTCTTACTTCCGAAACCGGAGAATAATTAATTAATTTAAAGGGGAGATTTTTTCTCCCCTTTCTTATTGTAGTTTGTTTATTATTAATTATCCTAGTGTACATTTGTTAAAAAAAATATCATGAAGAAATTTTTATTTGTTTATTTAACCCTGGTTGTTCTTAATTTAAACGCGCAGCCTTTATTTTACGAACCGTTTACCTATACACCAAGCAACGTAAATGGCTTATACCTGCAGTCAAACGCGGTATGGAAAAACGCCAATACTGGAGACTCAATTTTTGTAGTTGCCAATAGTTTGTCCTATCCTGGCTTAGCGGCCTCACAGGGTGAGAAAGTAGCTTTTGATGGAGCTGGAGTTGATAATTACCGTGCATTCACGCAACAAACAAGCGGTGAAGTTTATACATCCTTTGTTATGAACGTTGCATCGCTCGGACTAATGAATACTACTGGAACCTACGTGCTAACGTTATTGGAAAACAATTCAACCTCTGCTTTTGGTGCATGTTTATGGTTGAAGAAAAGTGCCACAGCCGGAAAATACAATATTGGAGTTTCCAATCGAAGTAATTCTGCTGTTACCTATTTGCCTACCGATCTAGATACCTTAACCTCTCATTTCATTGTATTATCCTACGAGATTATTGCAGGAAGTGCAAATGATGTTTCATCCATTTGGTTAAATACCGCGCAATTCGGGGGCACAGAACCAGTTTCTTCAGCAACTGCCCTTGGAGGTACCGATTTATCAGCCGCTGGAATTGGAAGATTAATGCTTCGTCAGCCTGCAGCAACTGCAAACGCACCATTTGTTCAATTCGATGAAATTCGCGTTGGAACTACTTGGGCTTCAGTTACCCCCTGTGCATCACCAACGACCTATTATCAAGACTTAGACGGTGATTCTTTTGGTAATCCAAATAGTCCTATTTCTGCTTGTTTAGCACAACCGGGTTTAGTATTAAATAACCAAGACTGTAATGATAACAGTGCAGCAATTAATCCAAACACCGTTTGGTACGCGGATGCGGATGGCGATGGGTTTGGAAATCTAGCCATTACACAAACAGCATGTGTACAACCTAATGGGTTTGTTGCTAATAATACGGATTGTAATGATAACAATGCGCTAGCGAATGTCGTAACTACATGGTATGCAGATACAGATGGCGATGGGTATGGAAACGCGGCAACCTCAATGCAAAATTGTGGTCAGCCCGCAGGATACGTTGCTAACAGTACGGATTGTAATGATGCGTCAGCGGCGGTTAATCCCGCGGCTATTGAAGTCTTTAATGGCATCGATGATAATTGTAACAATACCGTAGATGAAGGATTTACACCGGTAACCTATTATTTAGATAATGACGGAGACGGTGTAGGAGGGAACACGTTTGTAGTTGGAATTAACTCCCCAGGACCTAACTATGTATTAACTACTGGAGATTGTAACGACAACAGCGCCGTAATGTACCCAGGGAACACAGAAACGTGTGACAACCTTGATAATGATTGTGATGCCTCAATCGATGAAGGCTTGATTTTCCTGACCTATTTTCAGGATTCAGATGGAGATACGTATGGAAATCTTGCAGTAACTCTTTCCGCGTGTAGCGCTCCTCAAGGGTATGTCCTAAATAGCACCGATTGTAACGATCAGAATAGTGCCATTAATCCGGGTGCACAAGACATTCCAGGGAATGGAATTGATGAGGATTGCAGTGGTTTAGATGCACCAATTGTAGCTGCCCAACTCGGTCTATATGAGTTTACTCAAGCTTCTGGATGTCCTGTATTAGCAAATACGGTTACCACACAGCCAGCAAACGCAAGCTTCTCCATTTATACTAATGTTGGCGGAAGTTGTACGGCTGCTGCTAATGTATTTAACAACAATACATGGAATACCACGGGTACAATCAATTTGAATAACTATAACGAGTTTTCTGTTCAAGCGGATTCTTGTTTTGGTCTATCCTTAACTAAACTTGCGTTTACTCATAAGGTTAGTAATGTAAATACCATTCCAACATGGCATTTACGTTCAAGTGTAGATAATTTTGCAAACGATATTGCTTCTGATTCAATTACTACGAATGTTATTTTAAATGATACAGTGACCTTAGGTGCAGCGTTCGCTAACTTAAATCAAGTTACGTTTAGATTTTACATCACCGGAATTTCAACCGCTGGAGCGACCTGGAGAAATGACAATGTGAGCCTTTGGGGCTTCATTAATTCAGTGCAACCGCAAACGTTTTATGCGGATACTGACGGTGATGGGTTTGGTGATGCTGCCAATACCTTACTTTCTTGTACCTTACCTGCTGGGTATTCCACAAACAATACAGATTGTGATGATTCAAATGCACAAATCAACCCCAACACGATTTGGTACTTAGATAGCGATCAAGACGGTTATGGAGATCCAAATAACTTTACTACCTCATGCCTAACTCCTCCAGGGACAGTATTGAATGGAGACGATTGCGATGATACCAACGCTCAATTGAATTTGTTAGCTATGTATTATGTGGATGCGGATGGCGATGGTTTTGGGGATGAGGCTACTGGTGTTGAAACCTGTGCTCAACCAGCAAATACAGTAACAGTAGGTGGTGATTGTGATGATTCGAATGATCAGATTTATCCAGGTGCAACAGAAATCTGTGATGAATTAGATAATAACTGCGATGGAAACACAGATGAAGGATTGCCTTCAATTACCTATTACGAAGACCTTGATGAAGATGGTTTTGGTTCAAATGTGTCTTTAGTTTCTTGCGATAGCCTTGGATTAGGATATTCTTTAGAAACAGGAGATTGCAATGATGCCAACGACCAAGTGTATCCGGGTGCAACCGAAGTATTGGATAATGGAATCGATGAAAACTGTGATGGATTTGATAATTATGCTGGTTTAACAGATGTATTAGTTCTTTCCATGGCTTTAACACCAAATCCTTCCGAAGGTGATGTAACCATTACCGTGTCAAATAATGAGCAATTTGATTTGACAATTTGCGATGTTACCGGTAAACTAATGCTTTCCTTGAAGAACATAGCGAATGGTACCTCGGTATCTACTCGCTCATGGGCACCTGGAACGTATTTTGTGACATTACGTCAAAATCAACAACAAATTATTTCAAAATTAATGGTGAAATAAGTTGATTTTACTTGACTTTAATCAAAGCCGTCTTAGGACGGCTTTTTTTGTTTTATGAAACCCGTTAGGAATTCACTAATTTTATATCAAATTGTAACTTCTGATGGATCAATTCGTCATGGATTAAACTCTTTTTATTATGCTAAAAAATATACTTTTCTTGTTACTTGTCGCGTTGATTGGAAATGCGAACGCTCAATACTGGCAACAACAGGTTGATTATCGGATTGAAGTCAAGTTGGACGACAAAACTCACCGGCTTTACGGGGAAATAGCCTTTGATTATCTCAACAATTCACCGAGTACCTTGGATTCCTTGTACATCCACGTATGGCCGAATGCCTATAAAAATGGAAAGAGTGCATTGGCCGAACAGTTGGAAGGAGAAGGTAAGAAGTTATCCACGATCGATACCGCTAAATTAGGAGGGATTTCTGCCTTGGATTTTAAAATTAATGGCAGTGCCGTGTCCTGGTCTTTTCATCCGGATCATGAAGATATCGTGCTTATCAAATTAGCACAACCCTTAGCGCCTGGAAAACAGCTTACGCTAACTACACCATTTATGGTTAAAATCCCTTCGGGTTCTATTTCTCGGTTGGGTCATATCGGACAATCTTATCAAATTACCCAATGGTATCCCAAACCTGCGGTATTCGATCACAAAGGATGGCATCCAATTCCTTACTTAAATCAAGGAGAGTTTTATTCTGAATACGGGTCATTTGATGTGTCGATTACTGTACCTAAGAACTATGTAGTTGGCGCTACAGGGGAATTGCAAAACCCAACGGAGGTAGCGTTTATGGATTCCATAGCTACGGACACTAAGAATCGAATTACAGAAATTATTGCACTTCCTAGCGGGATCCTGCGTGATTCCTTTCCATCCTCCGCTGCAGACTGGAAAACACTTCGCTATATACAAGATAAGGTGCATGATTTTGCGTGGTTTGCAGACAAACGATACAAGGTTTTAAAAGGATCGGTGAAATTACCTGAATCGGGTCGAAACGTTACCACATGGGCCTTATTTACCCCAGCCAATGCATTAAATTGGCAAAATGCGATTGAATATATTAATGACGGTACCTATTACTATTCAAAATGGAATGGGGATTATCCGTATTCGGCTGTTACCGCGGTTGATGGAACGATAAGTGCGGGTGGGGGTATGGAATATCCAATGATAACGGTAATTGGAAATGCAAGCTCTGCACGAGAACTGGAGGTAGTGATTGTACAC
>JAIXRD010000199.1 GCA_027485365.1 Cryomorphaceae bacterium
GCTAAGGTACCTTTCCATAATGCGCGTCCATTCATATCTACCAAGACCCAATTCCCATAGGGTAACGTAAGTGCTTCTCCCCGATGCAACACCGTCGGAAATGGTAATTTAAATTCATCCTCTGTGAGACCACCCGTTGAAACAGTCAAATTCACAGTGACTAAACTATCACACCCTTGTGTAGTACTCAATTGTTGTGTAAATGAACCTGAACTTGTGTACACCTGACCATTCCATGAAAATGAACTGCTAACAGTGGTGTCAAATACCGTTAACGGAGCCGATTGGTTAATGACAACATCCCATAAGACCAAGGAATCACAGCCATTTACATTCGTTAGTAATTCGGAAATAATACCTGAATTATTATAAGTTTGTCCACCAATACTTACCGAATCACAGCTACTAAGCGGTACCAACACCGTATCACCCTGCGTTAAGGTAAACTGAATATTTAGTAAGGAGTCACACCCGAGATTGCCGGGTAAAATCTGTTGAAAAGTCCCACTTTGGTTATACGTTTGTCCATTTAAGGTTAAGGGAACGCATTGTGAAAAGACCAAATTGGTTTGTGTACTCGATAAAATGGTCAATTGCAAGGTCACTACTGAATCGCATCCCGAAAGGGTTTGACCCTGAAATGTATAATTTCCGGATTGTGTTAAAATCTGGCCATTCCAACTCAAAGAATCACATGCACTCGAGGTTTGGCTCACAGTATATGCTGGAAACACCTGAACCTGCGCGGAAGATGCTGGTCCATTTCCGCAGGCATTCGTTGCTGCAATCTGAATGTTTATCAATGAAACACCGGCTTGAGGAGTAATCGTTAACGAAGGTTGTTGTGTAGTTGAATTCACCCCGTTAATAGTCCATTGGTAGCCTGTGGCTCCTTGTACATTGCTTGAGTTGAGTGCTATTGTGTTTTGATTGCTGCAAATATTCTGAGGGAAGTTTGCAGTTTGCGGTGCATTAATTGGCGCACTAAGTACGTTAACGGTAACCGCCAAGCGCGTTTGTGATTCTTGTCCAGAAACAGTTTGCGATGCATAATAGGTCGCCCCATTCATAAGCGTTGTTGCATTGGATAAGGGAACACCCCCAGAAGCGTTGGCGTACCATTGAATGCTAGAGCCTGTTACTTGGAGCTGATTAAGTGTTGCGCCAGTACACACTGTTTGTGGTGAATTACCTGTAGGTGGAGGAGTAACCGGAACTAAGGTAAATGTAGCTGTAGAAATCCCGCGATTTGTATTTCCATGATACGCATAAGTAAAGGTATTTGAACTCGCTCTGGCCCATATCAAGGAAATAGAACCCGGAGCAGCTGTAAATACATGGTCATTTGCGTCCCCCGTATTTAGCGCGCGGGTTGCAATTACGGTTCTAACCCCTCCAGCGACTACGTTTGAACTAATGGTCCAATGCTGTTGTGCATCCGTAACTGGCGCTGAATAACCTGAGAGATATGCATCAAAATTAGTCAGTGCAGCAGCACTGTGAACGGCCACTACATCGGTGCCTGCCGCCATCGACCCTGCATTAAAACCCACCGCAAACCAACGGGCGGAAGGACCTGTTAAAGTCATGGTAACATTTGCTCCAACATCCAATTTTACAGACATAGTCAATCCAGCCGTGCTAGATAATGTAACGGTACCTGTAGTGTAGGTTTGAGCAAAGGCTGTTAGGGAAACAACCAACAAAAGAAATAAACTAATTTTTTTCATGCGATGTAAAGATAGCGGTAAGTCGTTCGTCTTGATAAAACAATAATAATTCTTGTATACTGCGGCCTTTCGGATCTGGCAACTTAAGGTTTGGATTTTTAGCGAGCAGGAGGTCCACCATCTCATAGCGTTTCATGCTCATAGCCATGTGTAAGGGGGAGCCGAATTGCGAAAACTGACAGGTATCGTCGGGTGATACTCCTTGATCCAAGATAAATGAAAGCATTTCTAGATTGTTTTTAAAAATGATTCCATAAAGCGCCGAGCCTTCAGCCGCACAATACCTGATATCTGCTCCACGCTGCACCAATAATTTTGCGACATCGTTATTTCCACGGTAGCAAGCTAACACAAAGGGGGTGATCCCGCGCTCTGATAGCCGGTTAACCGATGATGGGTCTTTATCTAAAAGAACCGTCATGGATTCAACTGTTCCAGTTCGTGCAAGTTCATGCACCTCTTGCGCCATTCCAACGAAGGGCAGTAATAAGCAGATAAACCAGAAACCGAAAATACGTTTTGTCATGTCTTAAAGTTAAGTTAAAACCTTTAACTGTTCCTTTTGTTCGCGAGATTTAACGTACAAGATGAGGATGAAGGGGACAACCTATTCAATCAATGTCACCTCCGCTGACGGAGTCTAATACTCTTCAGAATCATCAGACCATAATCCATCCTCGAGGAGGGAAAATAAATATCTAAAGCATTATTTCCCCCTTGGAAGGGGGACAAAGGGGGATGACTCATAAGTATCAGACTCCATCCGAGGGGATAACCTAATCAATCAATGTCACCTCCCTTAATCCCTCCTCGAGGAGGGAAATACAGACTTATTGTGTAATCAATATTTCCTTAAGAGACTAAAACCTAACGTACCAAATGAAAAAATACATGCCCTTCTTTTTCCTCTCCCCCAATTCCAAGGAGCCTGAATTTCATAAAATAGGTGCCGTCCTTGGCTAATTGTCCATTTGGCAAGGTCCCATCCCAAAATTGATTGACTTGATTTAATTCAACCATTAATTCTCCCCATCGATTTACAATAAGGGCTTCTTGACTAATTACATTTTGAGAGAAAATCCCATATTGTTCATTCGTTCCATCTCCATTCGGAGAAAAAACATTTGGAATAAAATACTCGATACTGCCACAAGGAATAATTTCAATTCCCACGGAGCCATCATTATCACACCCATTGGCATCTGTAATCGAGAGTAATATTGTTTCGTTTTGCACCCCCTGAACCCAAATTGATGGATTGCTTTCTCCTGTACTCCAAGCATACGTATAGGCAGGCACACCTCCGGTAACGGTGGAAACCAATTCAACAGAATCTTCAAGGCATAAGGATACGCTTGAAGGCAAGGACACCTGCAACGAGGCGGGCTCTGTAATCGTAACCGTTAAGGAATTTTCACACCCCGTGGCATCCATTACAGTAATGGTATATTGTCCGGAGGCCAAGAAGGCAAATACGCCTGAATTTTGAAATGCCCCATTATTTAATTGATACTGATACGGAGGGGTAGAACCTCCTGCACTGGCTGAAATAGAACCCGTTGTTTCTCCAGCACAAAGCACGTTCGTTACATTCGGATTATTAAGAACAGGCCCACCCAAACTAGGAACGATATAGGTAGCGTTGGCGCTACATCCGGTTGCTTGGTCGGTAACCACCACGGAATATGATCCTCCAGCTAAATTTTGGATATATGTCCCTACCCCAGCATTTGGGTTCCATGCATAGGTATAATTCCCGGAGCCGCCCGTTACAGTAACTTCGATAGATCCAGTGGAACTTCCACATTGCGTACCTGTAATGTTTGGCGCATTCACAAGGATTTGATTCGGTTGTGTAATTGTTAGGGTGGTATCCCCAGTACAATTCATGACATCTGTAGCCGTAATGGTATAGGTTCCTGCCGCTAAATTGGTTTGTGATGCTCCCGAAAGATTACCCGGCATCCACGAGTAGGTGTACGGTGCCGTTCCTCCAGTAGCTGTTGCTGTTACTTCCCCGTCACTTAATCCATAACAGGTGACGTTGGAAATACCAGATAAATTCACTGTAATGGAAGGACAAGGATTCGGATTACAAGGCAACAAATTTGCAAGGGTCAATACTTGCACTGTTCCAGCGGCATCGGTTACTTGAACTTGAGCTACCCCAGCGGGTGGTGTTGCATTCGTTCCATTTGCAAAATTCACCCATTGAGCAGGTGAATTGCAGGAATTCACCGGCACCACGCCGTTTAAGCATTGTCCAAAAAACCACGTATAACCGCAACTTTGACATTCTCCTTGATTCGTGATGGGTGTATTTTGAGCGGCTTGATAATACGCCCAAGCATACGGTGCTACTCCTCCACTTACCGTTAAGGAACCATTCGCTTCAATACATGCCGTTAAGCCCTGGCATGGACTAACAGTAATGGTTGTTGATTCTGCACCACAAGGTAAGGTGTATGTTATAGATTGATTGCCCACCCCGGCATTCGCTGGGGTAAAGAGTCCAGAGGCACTTACCCCAGGCCCACTCCATGTTCCTCCGGGGGTCGCCGCGGTTAATTGCATGGGGGCATCCGAAATACATACATTTTGAGGAGAACAAATCGAGGCATCGCAGCAAGAAGAGGTCATTGGCGCACATGCAGCGGCAGCAAAAGTTTGGATATATCCAGTTCGTGTATTGCTCGAAGAAGTCCCTGTACTTCCTACGGCGACAATATCCCCCGCCAAGGAAACATGGACGTCGTAGACTTTAAAGGAGGTTGGATAGGTAGCTAATTGTAATAAATTAGCATCAAACTTAATTACCGCTGTGGATGAACCAACGTATACGTTACCACAATTATCGATATCAATTCCGCTATTGCTGACCGAGAAATCCCCAAGTGCGGTTGTATTTGCTCCACCCGGAATAATTGATGTAGTAAGAATCGCTCCGGTCTGAAGGTTTCGTTTGACCACATTCAATCCATTTTGCGTGTAATAAAAATTATTATTCGCTTTAATGGCACAAATCCCGGCATTATCGTAGCGATAATTCTCGCATTTATATCCGAGATCATAGCTGTTATCTATTTTATAGAATAAAGGCGCACCATTACAGGCATTAAAATTTTGATTAAAGGCTCCAACCGTATCTTGGGTCATGAAATAATATTTCCCATTGGGAGAGGCACAAATGGCACGTACTTCTTGCACCGAAGGAGGAAATGCAAAAGTATTCCCTTGAGCCACACCCGCACTGGAAGTGACATTTCCTGTAGCAATATCAATATTATAAATCGATGCTGTTAAATTCAAACCGGATCCACCGGTACCTCCCACCACGAGCATACTCTGATCACAATTAAACGAAATACTCCAAAACTCATCGTTACTGAATAATCCACCGGGATTCGCATTATTCCAAACCAGTGCGCCAGCCGGACTTATTTTCTGTATCGCTGCCGTAGAACCAGCAGTGACATAAGAATTACCTAAATTATCTACGGCAAAGGTTCCGAGCCACACATTGGAGGTATCGTAGGGAGTATTGTATGTCCATTGTAAGGCTCCAGCCGCATTGTATTTAAGTACTTGCATTGGCATCACGCCACCTATGGCATATATATTTCCCGCGGCATCCTTATCGCATTCCCAAACGCAATCCCAATTGCTTGCAAAACTTGGAAGTTGGGTCCATGGGTCTATGATTACGGTTTGTGCTTTGTCATACTTACCCAAGTTAAAGCCAACAGTCCGTTGATCTAAGAGGTTAAACGAAGAAGGAATGGTGGCATCATCTGCAAACTCGTAAAAGGAAATTGGTGCGTGATCAACTAAATCACCAAACATCGTTTTTATGTGGATTTCATCGTTTATCAAGTTAAGGTCCCGATCAAAAATCATTCGAAAATCTTGCACAGAAGCAGTTGGATGAACAACTAACGCATATTTGAGTCCTGATTCTGGATGAATACGGTATGTTAAATCTATTCCTGGCGCTATGTTTTTATAAACCAGTTCATCAAATCCTTTGATATTGGTTTTATTAACTATTGCCCCGGCAGAAGATTGGTAAGAATAACTAAAATAGTCCGACCGTGGGTTACTAGCCACGAGTTCAGATTTCGTTGAACTTGGGAAATGGACATTTAGTTCATCGTGGGTGTAGGTGTATCTTCCAATCCGTCGTTCCCATTGTTTATGACCTTCCAATGAAGTAATGGGTGTAGAAGGTACTTCAGTTTTCAGTCCCTTTTCCGCATCTAAAAAAACATAGCTAATTCCTTTAATTCCAAAGAAAACCTTTGCCTTTCCGAAATCGGCAGCATAACGAATTTGTCCAGTGTGGTCATTTTCGTATTCATCAAATTGCCCTAGATTTTCAATGAAACATTTTGGGCGTTCGAATTCTTTTTTCCAAGCTTGCCCATAAACGGAAACACTGAATGATATGAAGGTAAAAAAAGCGACTAAAACCGAGCGCATGAGACACTGAATTAAGGTTTGGATGCCCTAAGTTAACAATAGTTTAATTATCTATATCTTTGTTAAGAACTGAATTGCTTATGACTATTTTTTACCGCCTTGCAGTTGCATTAATTATCCTACTTGGTGCACCTCATTTAATGGCGCAATGCCCGGCCGGACAATGGCCCGTTGAAATCACCATTGTTCCTGATGCTTACCCAGGAGAAACGACTTGGAATTTATACAGCAACGGCAATGAAGTTGCCAACGGAAATGTAAATGGATCCGTCGTTTGTGTCGATTCGGCAGATTGCATTCGTTTTGATATTCACGATAGCTATGGCGATGGGATTTGTTGTGGTTATGGACTTGGGTCGTATGTAATCACCTTGAACGGAACGCAAGTAGTCAGTGGCGGACAATTTGCGTTAACCGCTTCACATTCATTTAATTGTGGACCAGGAACCATTTGTGAAAATCCGATTCCAATTGATACCGGAGTAACCGTTTCACCTCAAGAAAATATTTATTATTCGTTCACCCCGGATACCACCGGAATTTTCGCCATTTCTACCTGTAATCTGAGCGCCTGTGACACACGAATTTGGGTATATAACAACTGTGGCAACGTAGACTTCAACGGGTCGGCTACCGGTACGCTTTACTACAATGATGATAATGCACTATGCGGACTCCAAGCAGATATGCACCCCTTACTAAGCGCAGGAATTCCCTACATTATCAAAATTGGCTTAAAGGCAAATACAGCCTGTGCTTCCAGTATACCATTCTCCATAAGCTTCGAAGGCGCTATGACTTCTGTGTTGCCTATCGTAAAATTAACGACCGTAAATAATGCGATCAACAACGATGTCAAAGTTCCTGTTGTTATGGAAATCATTGATAATGGCCCAGGACTCCTTAACTCAACAGCCGATACGTTATACAGTTATGAAGGGACGATCATGACGGAATGGCAAGGATTCACAGGGCCTGGCTATCCCAAGAAAAACTACGACTTTGATTTGGTGGATGCGAACGGTAACAAGATAGATACCTCCTTATTGGGCATGCCTGCAGAGAATGATTGGATTTTCAAAGCAGAATACCTGGATAATTCCTTGTTACTTAATTCGGTGACCTACGAATTTGCACGTCGGATGGAGCGATATGCACCCCGCACAAGGCTCTGTGAAATCTTTCTTGACGGAACGTACATTGGCGTGTATACCTTGACCGAAAAAGTGAAACGCGACAATAACCGCTTGGATATCGCCAAGCTGACTTCAGCCGATACCTCAGGAAGTGACTTAACGGGGGGATATATCATAGAAATGAACATTAACGGCGACCCGGCTGCATGGAATTCGGTATATCCACCAATCAATAGCGCAACTTCACCCCATGCGGTTGAATTTAAATATGTCTACCCAAAGGCAGATTCCATCC
>JAIXRD010000041.1 GCA_027485365.1 Cryomorphaceae bacterium
CATACAGTTGGGAATCGGGAACAGTCAATGGATCACCTTATGTTCCACAAGCAAGTGAGATGCTAACAGTGATTGGTACAGATGCAAATGGTTGCATAAATTCTGATTCCATATTCATCACCCTGCATCCTGCAGCGGTTGTTGATGCTGGCCCAGACATTAGTGAGTGTTTCGGTACTAGTGTAACTATTACCGGAGCAGGAGTCGCTAATTACTCTTGGAATAATGGATTAATTGACGGGCAGACCTTCACCCCACCTGTTGGTGTGGTAACTTATACCGTAACAGGGACAGATGCTAACGGATGTATTGATACCGACCAAATGATATTAACTACATGGGCAAACCCAGTGGTTAATGCAGGAAATGATCAATCAATTTGCGAAGGGGATTCAACGCTATTATCTGGTTCAGGTGCAAGTACCTATGCTTGGAATAATGGTATAATCAATAATGACTATTTCACGCCAACGGTTAATACAACCTATACAGTAATTGGTACGGATAACAATGGGTGTATCGGGACAGACGATATGAATGTGACCATTGAACCTGCGGCATATCCATCTTTCAATGCCCCTGTATTGGCGGATTGTACCCCTTTCTCATTTGTTCTAAATAATACATCCACAGGAACTCCATTTACCCAGGCAGAATGGACCTTTGGAAATGGAGCTACCACAACAGGAGCAGGACCAATTTCTTATACGTATAATAGCCCAGGCTGCTATGATGTAGGACTTACATTAACGACGGCGTTAGGCTGTGAATGGGATATCTTAATTTCTGACTACTTGTGCAGTTATGTGCTACCGATAGCGGATTTTGAGCCCAGCCCAATGAATATTACTGATTTGGAAAATACCAGTTCAATGATAAATCAAAGCGCTGGTGGCAGTTATTACGCTTGGGATTTTGGCGATGGAACGACTTCAACCGAATTTGAACCAGTTCATTTCTTTCCCAATACAAGTACTGCTAACTATCTAATCACATTAATTGTATACACAGATAATGGCTGTACTGATACCACCAATCGTGTTGTTACATTAACAGAAACACAACTCTTGTATGTTCCAAACACCTTTACTCCTGATGGGAATGAATACAATCAAACGTGGTTTCCTGTGATAACCGCTGATTTTGACCCATACGAATTCACATGCTTAATTTATGATCGTTGGGGAGAACTTATTTGGGAGAATCACAATCATTTGGTTGGTTGGGATGGAAAACGGATGAATGGAAAACCGATGCAAGAAGGGGTGTATACTTGGAAAATCTTGATTAAGTCACCCTATCGAGATGAGCGTAAGGCCTTCACAGGACACGTAACTTTATTGAGGTAAATACATATAATTGTACTAAATTTGTGCTCTAATGAAGTATTACCTTCCCCTTTTCCTGCTATTCGGAGTATCTCAGATTTTTGCTCAAAATAACGCCGGATGCCCAAATGCAAATTTTAGTAGTGGTAATTTCACCAATTGGCAAGGCTATACAGGAAATTATGGTAATCCTGCTTCAGCGTTTGGAATAGTTAATGGAAGACATACGATTATTTCTGCCCCCGGAATAGATCCGAACACATGTGGAGGATTACAATTGATTCCACCGGGTAGTACACGTTCTGCAAGATTAGGTAACCAAAGTACCGGCGCTCAAGGAGAACGGTTAACTTATACCATGAATGTTACAGCGCAGAATTCATTATTTATCTACAAATATGCTTGTGTTTTGCAAGATCCAGGACATTCACCAGCACAACAGCCTGTTTTCCAAATGCGCTTATTAAACCAAAACGGGACTCAAATCGGGGGAAATTGTGGAGCATATACTGTTTACGCAGGCCAACCCGGTCAAAATTTTCAAACGTGTGGAGGTGTCAAATGGCTTCCATGGACCATTGTTGGGGTTAATCTTCAAGCATATATAGGGCAAAACATCACTGTTGAATTTACAACTAAAGATTGTGCACAGAGCGGCCATTATGGATACGCGTATGTGGTGGCCGATTGTATGCCGTTAACCTTAGACTTAGATTATTGTTTTGGCTCACCTACCATAAACATTTCAGGACCTGCCGGATTCCAAAGTTATAATTGGAGCAATGGAGCCAACACGCAAAGTATAAGTGTTCCTGCAGCTACAGCAGCACCGAGTTATACGGTTACGATGCAATCATTCTCGAACCAAGGAAGTTGCACCGTCGCATTAACCGCTTCGGCAATACCGACCACGGTTCAAAGCAATTTTACTCATACCTCAGCATGTCCTTGGGCTCCGATGCAGTTTAATAGTACACCTACCATCCTTCCAAATACGATAAACGGTGTTGTCCTTGCTAATGGCGGAGCGTCATCATGGTCATGGAATTTCGGCGATGGATCTACACTAAACGGTAATAACCCTGCGGTTCATATGAACCCAACGCATACCTATCAAAATCCGGGCACATACAATGTAACGCACATTGTAACAACTCAAGCAGGGTGTTCGGATACTATTACTCAAACCATCACTGTGCTCCCTCCCCCTGTGATTAATTTTAGTTTCAACAACAGCTGTATGAATGATACAGTAAGTTTTACAAATCAAACCCAAGACCCGAACCTTGCCCAAGTAACCTACACGTGGTTATTTGGAAATGGAAGCCCAAATTCTACGCAAACTAATCCAATTCAAATCTATCAGAATGTAGGAACTTACAATGTGTCACTTATTGCCTCGAATGCGGGAGGGTGTACCGATACCCTTACACAAGCGGTCACCGTATATCCACTTCCTCCAGTCAATGCCGGTAGTAATATCTCTGTTTGTCCGGGTACGCAAGTAACCTTGAATGCAACTGGCGCCCCAACATTGACTTGGGAAACAGGAACAGCCAACGGAGGAACCTATTTACCTGCAAACAGTACCACACTAACAGTAGTTGGTATAGACAACAACGGTTGTGTGAATCAAGACTCCATGGATATTACCATTTTCCCTGGAGCACTTGTAAATGCAGGACCTGACATTAACGTGTGTTTAGGGTCAACGGTAACCATTACTGCAACCGGTTCTAATACATATCAATGGAACAATGGGATCACCAATGGTCAAACGTTTACACCTCCCCTTGGAACTACTACGTTTACTGTAATCGGAACTTCTGTAAATGGCTGTACGAATGTAGATTCGATGGTCTTAACCGTATTTTCGAATCCCGGAATAAGTGCAGGAGTGGACCAAATTGTATGTCAAGGAGATTCTACTCAACTTTTCGGGCAAGGCGCTGTAAGCTATCAATGGAGTGGCGGTATAACCAATGGATCCTTCTTTGCGCCACTATCTACAGGTCTTTGGAGTGTATCTGGTTTGGATACCAACGGCTGTATTGGATATGATACAATGCAAATTACGATACCTCAACCGAATGTATTTGCAGGTAATGACACCAGTATTTGTCCTGGATTTAGCATCTTGCTTAATGCTACCGGAACAGCGACCTACACGTGGAACACCGGAACCAACAATGGAAACAATTACATTCCGCTTAATAGTGAGATTATTTCTGTCATTGGTTTGGACACCAATCTTTGCCCAGCATATGACACCTTAATTGTAACTGTTTTTCAAGCACCAGTGGTGGATGCCGGACCAGATATTCAAGTATGTTCAGGAACACCGGTTACAATTTCAGGATCCGGTGCTGTTAGCTATGTTTGGGACAATGGCCTAATTAATGGAAACACCTGGACTCCACCTGTAGGAATTGTCACCTACCATGTAATAGGAACGGATGCTAATGGATGTATAGACACAAGTGATATGGTCTTAACCGTTTGGGCGAATCCAACAGTGAATGCTGGAGTTGATCAAAGTATCTGCGAAGGAAGCAGTACGCAGGTAAGTGGATCTGGTGCTGTAAGCTATCAATGGAACAATGGCATATTGAATCAAGTTAACTTTACACCAATTAACTCATTGAGCTATACGGTCATCGGAACTGATCAAAACGGATGTGTTGGTTCAGACAATATGAGTATCACTATTGAACCGGCTTCAATACCTAACTTCAACGCTGCTGTAACAGAAAATTGTATTCCATTTAGTGCCAACCTTACCAATACATCTTCAGGCACCCCTTATGTATCAGCCCTATGGGATTTCGGTAATGGCCTAACAATGAATGATTTAAATTCCACATCTGTAACATACAATGCCCAAGGATGTTACGATGTAAGCTTGACATTGACAACTGCACTCGGGTGTGTATGGGATACCACGTTTACTGATTATTTGTGTGCCTATTCTGTGCCAATTGCCGATTTCAATGTGACGCCACAATCAATGACTGTATTGAATACCACGGGAACATTCGAAAATTATAGTTCAGTGGCAGATTATTACGATTGGGATTTTGGTGATGGTTCCACTAATTCAAGTGAATTTGAACCTATTCATGCATTTCCGACCTCAGCAGCTGGCACCTATTTAATTTCTTTAATTGCCTCAACAGAATTCGGGTGTCAAGACACTGCAACACGCACAGTAATTGTTTTAGAATCCCAACTTATTTTCGTTCCGAACACCTTTACCCCGGACGGTAATGAATACAATCAAACATGGCTTCCTATCATAACAGCAGATTTTGATCCCTACGAATACAGTTGTTTTATCTATGACAGATGGGGTGAAATTATTTGGGAAAACCA
>JAIXRD010000289.1 GCA_027485365.1 Cryomorphaceae bacterium
TACGATTTGTGCTGGAAATTATATTATATTGGAAGGGAGTGGTGGAAGCAACTATCTATGGAATAATGGGGTGCAGAATGGAATTCCATTTACGCCAAGTACCACCTCATCATACACAGTGTGCGGTACAGTTGGCTCTTGCACAGGGTGTGACACCGTTGTTGTGACGGTTAATCCCAGTCCTATCGCTTCCTTTATATCAGATATAAGTGGCTACGATGTTCAATTTTTATACATGGGAACCCCTGTACAATCCTTTAATTGGGATTTTGGTGATGGTAGTAATTCCTCGTTGATGGATCCTAACCATACCTACACTGGACCAGGCACCTATGGGGTATTACTGATGGTAAATGATAACGGATGTGCAAGCACTTATTTCGAAGAAATCGAGCTTTTTACACCAGGAACCGATGTACATTTGATAAATATCATTACGCCAAATGGGGATGGGGTGAATGATGTGTTCGACTTAAACCTGAATGGATATAAAAGTGTGAACATACAAATAGTAAACCGTTGGGGAAATCTTATGGCAGAATTGACTGGTTCTCAACTCACTTGGGATGGGAAAACTAATGGACATCTGGCTCTAGAAGGCGTGTATTTTTACAAATACGAAACGCTGGGTTATGATGGCAAGAACTCCACGGGTCATGGATTCTTTCATCTAAAATAAAAAAAGGCAAATCATAAGCCGGGTTCTGTTCGTTTTGTCACACGTGACGCAACTGCCTATCATTTATCTAGCACTGACGTCGCCATCAGCGTCTATCGACCTACCCTCCGGAATCGAGCGAGCAACTCTTAATGTACAAGACATACTCCGGTATACATGGTCTTTCAGCGCGTAAGGTTTACCCTGCCAACAACATCACTGTTGCTGCGGTGAGCTCTTACCTCCCCGTTTCACCTTTTCCCCAACGCAACAAGTTTGTCAGGGTAGTTTATTTTCTGCGGCACTTTCTGTATTCATCAAGATGAACCCTTCCCGTTAGGAAGTACACTGCTCTGTGCTGCCCGGACTTTCCTCCCTCCCGTAAACGGGACAGCGATAGGCCGATTTGCCGAGTCAAAGGTACAATTAGAATTTAACTAACGGAAATTCCTTAGATCCATGAATTCCACTGAGGATTATTCGGTAGGTTCCAGTATGTAATGCGTTCAGATCAAGGCTATAGTTAAGCACATGATTCAATGAGGTGCTAAGTACTAACCTTCCGGCGCCATCGAAGATTTGCGCTAAATATACCGGGGATTTTGAATCAATAAATAAGGTTTCATGCACAGGGTTAGGTCCAATGGATACATCAAGGCTTGATTCAATTAAGGAAGCATCCAATCCCAAATAATCCTCTTGATATTCTACTTGATTAACCGTACCGTTTGTCTCGGTTGCTTTAAGCACCCATTCTTTTTCACCATTCGCAAACCACTCGTACTCCGTGCGTTGAATTGGTGGCGTTCCAAACCACTGGCCAGCACCAAAAAATGTTTGGTAAACGGAATCAATTTCGGCAATATCGTGTCGTAAGCGCAGCGCTTGAAATGTACCTTTCGGGGTTATAATCGTTCCCCATCCATCCACATTGGTAGTGCGTTGACGATATTGTTTGATTTTAAAGTCAATTACTGGATTTAAATCGATGTAAGTATAGCCTCTGGAATAATGAGAATCATTGTAATTCAATGGTAATTTATAGCGTGTTTCTATCGTGTCCGATTTGAATGGAACCCCTTGTCCGTTCACGCTTATGGAATAGCCAAGTGAGGTAATAGAGTCTGTCATTCGCTTGGTATACTGATTCAAATCACTTAAAGAAACAGGTAAGAATTGAGACAATTGATCCAGTGGTAAATCGTTCGTTGGATTGAAATAACTCGCACGATAATTTGTTGGAGCAACGGGTCCATAGGTTCCGAACACCAATAATGAAGCAAAACCAATGGGGTTATACTCCTTGAGGTATTGACTCGTTGCAGATAAGGCGCTAAAATCCCAGGTATAATTCGCTCCAGTTGAGGCAAAATCCAGCCCCGTGCCGGCTGCTTGAGAGATACGTACGGTATCACCGGAATTTGCAAAATCCGCTACACTAACGGTAATTTGTGATGAAATACCAACGAAAAAACTTAAAAATAAAACGGATAAAAAAGCCTTCATGATCTGTAGATTAAAGGATAAAGGTACATGAAATTGACTAACAAAATAAATTGCCTTACTTTTATTGCGTGAATGATAAATCCATCATTTTATCGGAATTAAATCAATTTGAACTGGACCTGTCTAGGTTTAATTCCTCTGATTTATTGGTGAATATCCAAGCCAAACATGTACTGCCTTTTGAAAAAGAAACGGAAGAACTAAGACCTGAAGCATCGAAACTCATAAAAGCTGCGCATCAAAAAGAACGAGAAGAGGGAATATTTCCCTTGTGTTTATCTGAGGGTATCCTATTCTTGCAGGAAGCGGCGCACCAGCAACAAATTCCAATTTTCCTTCATTTATTGAACCCGAAAATCAACCCTGTGTTAAATCAGGTTTCGTGGAATATCACAGCGGATGAATGGATTATGAACCCCTATTTATTGCATGTCCTTTCTTTTGAAGAAACGGAATTTACAGCCCTTGAAAAAAAGGAAATATGCGAGCTATTGATATCCAAAGGATATGATTTGGATGCAAGTATTCGGTACATAGGAAATTTCCATCCGTATCGACACACGCTATTGAAGGAAGTGATTGAATTAAAAAAGGAAAGCGATTTAAGTCATTTCGATTTTCTATATCAAGGGGCACAGCGCGTTGAAGAACCCGCCAATAAATCCTTGTCTCCATTACTTTTCGAGGCAGACCAAACCCAGTTCCAAGCAATAAAACGGGCGGAGTTGCAACACTTGGTTATTCAAGGCCCCCCAGGGACCGGAAAATCACAAGTTATCGGAAATTTAATCGGTCGGTTTTTAGAAGAAAAAAAGCAGGTGCTTCTTTGTTCCCAAAAACGTCAAGCATTAGAAGTGATTGCGTCCAAATTAGCAGATTGTGGACTCGGAGAATTAATGCTGATGAGGAACTCGCAGGACGGAATAAAAACTAGTATTCAATCATTAGCGAAAAGTTGGGAAGCGATAGAAAAACCCATAGATTCGATGGAGCAGGACTTTTCAAGTACCATTCGCTTGAACTGGCTTCAAGGTCAACTGGACCTCTACCACAAGGACGGATTAATTGGGAGGATGAGCCCGAAGGACTTTATTACCGCGACGCGAATCGGAGAAAAAAAGAACGTGGCATTTCATGCGGGCATGCCGAGTTACTCGGAATGGTTAACATATAAGCCTATAATTTCGACTATTCCTGATTCGGTATTGCAAACGCTGAGTATGCTCAAGGGTAATTTGAACTTGGAAAACACCTTTGAAACACGGCTAAAAACACTGAAGCATATACAATCGGAGTTAACCCATTTACAATGGCAGCACTTAACCTATACTGAGATTCTAGAACAGTCACACGTAGCACAGACCGTTCATTTGTTTTCAAATGACACGGCGCAGCGCTGTTTGCCGTGGATGAAGCATCGAAGTAAAATAAACCGACTGATTAAGAAATTGGAACTTGCTGAGACGCAGCTCCAACAAAAAGAGCATGCGCTTACCTCGTGGAAAAAATTACCTTCGATCGCTTTGTTAAGTGGGCTACGTAAAGAACTTTCAAAAGGTGGTTTGTTTAAGAAATTCAATCAGCTTCGAATAAAACGAAACTGGTTAACTGATTCAACCGCTGATCTTGGGATATTAATTGAACTAACTGAAATATACCATTCCTTACTTGATGAACGCTTAAACGCTCAAATGGAATTAATTTCGCTTGGATTAACGGATATTCGGACTGATATCACAGCCTACATGACCTTTAATGCCTTGTTTGATGGAAACTTGTATGAACAATACCAAGCACTTTCTAAACAAGAACGAAGTTTCTATGGTACAAATCATTCAATGATTCAAGGAATTGCGCAAGCGATTAAACAACAATTCGCTAGGAATTCTGAAGCACCTGTCTATGGAAATGTAGCTCATCTTTTAACTAATTTCCATCGCTGTATTCCTCATTTAAAAGCATGGGATCAAGTCCCAGCTTCCATCACTGCACCCCTTAATGAATTCGATACCCTCGGAGCCTATGAAGAGGCCATAATTGCTTCCGATTGGAACAGATTTATTGCCCAATTTCCGGGCATGAAGGAATTTCTTACCCTTTCTATTGCAGATGAATTAGCACGAATTAAGGCGAATAGAAAAAATACGCAAGAACGTATTGTTCATCAGATTTTGGTAGATCGTAAAAATACCTTTGATGCATATCATCGATTAATGGCTTCGCCTAACGGTAAATTAACGACAAGAGAAAAGACATTAAAAAATGAATTGATTATTGGAAAAAGAATCCTTTCAAGGCTTTTTAGTCGAAAAAGAAATTTCCCTTCCTTACGCACCATAATGGAAAGTGAAGCTTCACATTGGATTTCTTTGTTGAAGCCCATTTGGCTGAGTAGTCCCGTGCAAATCGCTATGGATTTACCTTTGATCAAAAACCGTTTTGATGTAGCAATCATTGATGAGGCGAGTCAGTTGTTATTGTCTCATTCGTTAGGTGCGATTTATCGCTCCAAGCAATTAATTGTGGCCGGCGATTCTATGCAAATGGCCCCTTCAGCCTTTTTTCAGCGAGGAACTTCTAATGCGCTCACCCTGCTTGATCAGGCAGCATTCAATTTACCTCAAAGTCCATTAAAATTTCATTACCGAAGCCAACACGAGGAATTGATACAATTTTCGAATCAACATTTTTACAACAATGAACTCATTGTTTTACCGAGCCATCCAAGCTATCAAGCCATCACATCCATCTATCTCCCCGGTAATCATTACAAAGATGGAATAAATATAATTGAAGCACGGGCTGCAAAAAACCTATTAATTGAAAAATTAGGCTTAAAAGAGGCCCGTATTGGATTAGTAGCGTTCTCAGAAAAGCAACTTAAAGCCATTATTTCTTTGTGCACCACTTCGGAGCGTTTAGCGATTGAATTAGCCCTTGAATCCGATGCGCTATTTTTGAAAACTGCAGAACAAGTTCAAGGGGATGAATGCGATGAAATCATCATATCATTTGGCTATGGGTACAATGACGAAGGAAGATTTGATTTACGGTTTGGACCCTTAACACAAGATGGTGGCGATAAACGCCTCAACGTTTTATTTAGTAGAGCAAAGCGTAAAATACATTTCATTCATTCGGTATGCGCTAAGGATTTTCCAATGAGTGAAAACCCCGCAATCCATGTATTAAAACAGTGGTTTTCTTATGTTGAAAACGCCAAATTAGCCTCTGATTCCTTACGAATTCTTAATTTATTGGACAATCAAATTGATGGGTGCGAAATTCGAATTCAACGCTGGATTGATTTATCTCCTAATCTATTCGATTTAATCACCTACGAAGCGATCTTAAGCGCAAGAGGTTGGGTTATTCGAGAGGATGCGTTTTCTTCGGCACCGGATCATACCCGTGTCCTCCCTTTGGATGACAGCGTGAAATTCGCTTAGTACCTAACCAAATGCCTTTAATTGGACCCCACACTTGAATGGCTTCAATCATATAGGAAGAGCATGTCGGTGTATATCTACAACTTGGGGGGAGCAATGGCGAAATAACCCACTGATAAATTCGGACTAAAAAAATAAAGGGAAAACCCAGGATTTTCTTTAACATTTCCACAGTCAAATATACGGATTAAAAAACGGATGTTTGTAACTGAGATCACGTAACGCGTTAGCAAACGAGTTATTCCTTAATTTCACCTCCATGAATTTATTCCGATTTCTTCTTATCATTTCACTGAATTATTCGTTTTTCATGCAGGCTCAAACGTGGACACACGAACAGTTAGAAGTTAAAACTGAGAACACCTTAAACCGCGTAATGCGTTCTGATGACCTGTTCGAAGACCGATGGGTTGAGTTGCCTCAAGCAAAGTTTTGGAGACGAATCATGACTTTATCTCCCGATTCTTGCATTATTAATGTTGCCAAAAATCGCACGATACTTGAGACCATGGCATTCAAACAGTGGCGAATAAAAACCGAAACCGAAAAAGCGCAATATAAGGCCACATTACGTAAAACCTTTGGCTTAGATTCTACTGAGGAACTCTATGTTACCACTGGAAAAAATGATTTTTACAGATTTCATGAAGTATTTCCAACCCTCGGAAAAGGAATAGCAGTTTTTGAAACGAACCAGGTAGACCCTTGGTATGCGCAAGCCATCCTTTTAATCGAAAGTCCAGCGCAACTCAAAAAATCAATAAGTGGTGCGTATGGACCCTTTCAACTCATGCCCTCGGTAGCTCAACGATACGGACTCACGGTAAATGGAAACACGGACGAACGAGCCGATTTCTCAAGAAGTGCTTACGCTTCATCTCAACTCATTAAAACCTCATGCATTCCATCTGCTAGACGCATTTTAAATGCATATGGGTTGAGTTATTCAGAAAGTGATTTATGGTTTAGATTGCTTGTAATGCATGTATATCATGCGGGGGCTGGAAATGTAGCCGCGGTAGTAAATAAAATTAATCCTTCGAACGGCAGCATGGACCTCATCCAACAAATGTGGGTTACCTCAGCGGGAGGATTTGGAAACAATTCACAAAATTACAGTCAGTTGGCGATTGCTGCACAATGGTTATTACACGATTATGTCTATTCCCAATGCGACGAGCTTCATCCGTGTTCGGGTAAATAATGGGTTAGTAATCCTTGATTTAAGGATAAGCCGCAGTTGAAATTCGTGGCAAACAAGCCTCCGGTTCCAAGCCCTTGTGGAAGTGTGAAATCATATTCGCCAGCAAACTGCGCAATGGCCGTTAATCCGATGTTAGATTCAAGTGCGGAAGTCATCCACCACCCAATACCGCGTTCAGTAGCGAGATCAATCCATGATTTTGTACCTGAAATACCTCCATGTAAGCTTGGTTTCAAAATGATATATTGGGGGCAAACGCGATCGAGCAAGGCCACTTTTTCAGCCAATGTGTAGCAGGGAATGAGGGACTCATCCAAGGCTATGGGCACAATCGCTTCCTGGCACAAGGCTGCTAATAAATCTATCTCTTTAACTGCAACCGGTTGTTCAATCGAATGCACACTTAAGTCTCTGAGTTCATTCAGTATTTGTCGCACATTAGTTGCCGTAAATCCACCGTTTGCGTCTACGCGAATCGTAAGTAATTCAGGACCAAAATGTTTACGCACCTGTTGAATTATTTCATATTCTTGCTTCCAATCAATCGCGCCAATCTTAAATTTCAACACGGAATACCCTTCCTTTATTTTTTTCGCTACTTGATCTTGCATCCATTCCGGAGCGCCCATCCAAATTAATCCATTGATTGGTATAGCGCGTTCTCCCCTGGCAAAGGAATTATTGAATAAAAGTCCTGGGACAGGAGATAAGAAAGCACGGAGCGCACATTCTAAACCGAAACGTATGGATGGAAAATAGGTTAATTCTGGTAAGAACTCATCCAAGGTGAAGAGCAAATGATCCAGTGGAATCGAACACTGATTCAAGCGAAGGACAAAATCAGATAACTGCTGTTCATATTGAGCATCATTTATATAATCTGGAGAAAGGCCTTCAATGATGCTGCATTCTCCAATTCCTTGTTTCCCTTCAGCGCTTAGGGTAATAAGCCAAAGTTTCTTTGTAGAAAGCACTCCCCTACTGGTTCCTGCTGGGAAATTAAAAGCTAATTCATGCTTTTGGACTGTGAAAATCGGGCTTACATCCATTGTTTGTACCATGATTGAAAACTAAAATAATACCATATAAACAAGCTGTTTGTATCATTTCCATTTAGAAATGACTTTACTTCGCGCGCCAATTCAGTTGCCTTAAAAATCCCTTGCTCCTTGAGAAATCTTGGTTCGATGAAATCCAACAGTTCAGATTTTAAATAATCCCTCATCCATGCAGAAATTGGGATAGCGAATCCTTTTTTAGGTCCTTGCATTAAGGTCTGAGGAAGCAAATCATGTGTAATATGTTTCAAAAGAATTTTAGTGTCTTTCCCATCACATTTATAGTGATCTGGTACTTGCGCCAAGAACTCAAATAATTCATGATCTAAAAACGGTTCTCTACCTTCCAATCCAACAGCCATTGTCGCACGATCCACTTTATACAGAATGTCATTCGGGAGATAGTTGACGCTGTCGTTGAGTAACATGGTTGACAGAGGCGATCTTCCTTGAAAAAAGGGCAGATTATTCGGAATGTTACGTTGGTTAATAAACTTATTTAACTGGTCATTAGACATGGAGGTGGTCATGGCATGCATGTACGACTCTACTGAAAAATCACTTAATAGGCGGGCGAATTTTTGCGCACGTTGCGCTTTTAACCCAGCGAGTCCAATGGCTCCGATGGAATTAGCGATGCTTGAACCTACCCAACTCGGCAGGTAACGAACCGCATTGGGAATACGGGAATAATAGAGGTGTCTGTTATACCCTGCGAATAATTCATCCCCTCCATCAGCACTTAAGGCTACCTTCACCGAATTGGCCGCATGTTTTGCTACAAGATATGTTGGGATAGCACTGCTATCAGCGAAAGGTTCGTCATAGATCGTGGGTAGCAGCGGAATTACCTGCAATGCTTCACGCAAATCACAGGTGATTTCTGTGTGTGCAGTTCCTAAGTAATCGGCAATTTGTTTTGCTTTTGGTCCTTCGTTTAACCCAGCTTCAGGCACAGCAACCGTGAAGGTTCTAAGATCTTTGTGTGTTTGTGTCAAACATGCAGCGGTAGTTGCCGAATCATATCCTCCAGAAAGGAACAATCCAACAGGCACATCAGCCACCATTCGTAAATTAATGGAATCAAATAGCAATTCTTGCGTATGCCTTTTTGCTTCCTCAAAAGAAATTGACAAAGGGGCTTTTTGAAACGCTTGCTCAGGACTCCAAAACGTATTTTTCTCTAGGTGCAGGGTATTGCAATCAATCGTTACAATTGTTCCTGGTTCCACTTTATAGGTTTGATTAAAAATGGAATGTGGAGAAGGGATGTTACCGTATTGGAAAAAATACCAAATACTCTCCAAGTTAAGTTCTTTTTTGTACCTCGGATGAACGTGCAAGGGTTTTAACTCGCTTCCAAACAATAGCAAGTGATTATCTAGAAAGTAATAAAGGGGTTTAACTCCAAAGCGATCCCGAATTAAATACAACTTCTGAGCTGAACGATCGAAAATAGTCAAGGAAAACATTCCTTTGAAATATGCAAGAGCCTTTACGTTCCACGCATGAAATGCAAGAAGTACAACTTCCGTGTCTGAATTCGTTTTAAATGAATACCCTGCGGCAGTCAGTTTCTCCTTAAGTTCTTTATAGTTATAAATCTCGCCATTAAACACCATGGAAAGGTGTTCAAAATGTACCGGTTGATTTGATAAAGTACTGGTATCAATAATAGATAAGCGACGGTGTGCTAACCCTAAAGAAAAGGCATCCGAATCCAAAAAATACTCGCCTGCTGCATCCGGACCTCGATGGGACAAGGAATCCCTCATACCCACAAGCACTTCGTTTGAAGTCTGTTTAGTTAAATCAATAAATCCGGCGATTCCACACATCAGGTTGTACTTGTTACTTTAGGTTTACGAAACGTTAATAAAAGGAAGAAAAAAGGCAATGCAATCGCTCGAATTCGAACAAGTACCCCAAAGAGAATTGAAGTATATCCTGCCATAAAAGCAATGAGCAAAACAAAGGTGAATGCATAAATTGCGAACTCACTTTTGAACAAATATCTTATGTTACTAAATACATTCTTATTAACTAAAAACAAAAGGGAAAAGAAGATGAGTAATAAACTCTCCAATTCATTAACCACGAAATTCAGCCCAAGATTCTCAGTAATAAAAGGTCGATAGAGGGCAATAAAAACGGATTCTGGCATGGCTAACAAGATACCGGTTGGGGTGCCATCCATGGTCGAAAGCTCATATTTTGCCCCAGAATAAATCGGATTTTGACTAAAATCTGATTGGGTAATCTGTGCTTCTTGAAATAAGGCTTGGGTTTGTTCGGCATTAGCAATAAATATAAAACCACTCACCAATAGCGCATATACAAACAATCGAAATAATAACAAAATTACTGGACGTTGTGATAAGCGGCTGCCATAGCGAACCACAATTGAAAGTAAAAAAGGTCCAATAATGGCAAGTGCAATGAACTGACGGAGATTCAAAATCAAGTAGAAGATAAATGCCATTAATAATACACGCCAAATGGAACGTTTTGGGTCCCATTTAAGCCAAAGAAATAATTGATATATAAGCAATAAGGAAAGGGTATACACTTGACTATCCTTACTAATTCCCGAACACCAAAAGGTCACTGATGGAAAAAACAAAAATGCAAACATTACGGCTTTTGAATTAAACGCTTCATTGGTTGTAATG
Organism: Cryomorphaceae bacterium; assembly: GCA_027485365.1. Taxonomy (GTDB): domain Bacteria; phylum Bacteroidota; class Bacteroidia; order Flavobacteriales_D; family Crocinitomicaceae; genus UBA952. The sequence continues at coordinate 10,548 of JAIXRD010000289.1, forward strand.
CGATAAACCATAAGCCATGAAGTAAAAAACACAAAGGATGCAATGAGGAGTGTGGTAGCCCAAAAGCTATTGAAGGTAAGCACTGAAAGGATTGAGAGTGTTTTTGCGGCATTCCAAGCTTCTGATTCTCGCCAAATCCAACCTGGAGGATAACCAGTTTCCGAATTAAAATGATAGGTAATACCCAGCGATCTTTCCGTGCTCCAAAGTTCTTGAATATATCCCATCGGGTTGTCTACAAAGAGTTTATTCAGTACTGTCGCACTCTCCCAATATGCATTAATGTCGCCGCCACCGAGAGCAAATAGATAAACCAAAGCAAATACGAGTGCGAAAAATATTTTGAATCCCCACCCGAGATAAAAAAACCGTGAGATGTTGATGTTATTGTATCGTGAACGTATCGACCGACCGATCCAATAGAGTATAAACATCCAAAGTATTATACTTAAGCCTTCGGCAACAGAGAATATTTGCACTTGATTCATTGAGATAAAGTTAACCAATCTCTTAGGAGTGATGGTATTTTTCGCCTTTATTTATGGTACATGCCCTGTAAAGCTGCTCAAGAAAAATAGTGCGTACCATTTGATGTGAGAACGTCATTTTTGATAAGGACATTTTACCATTGGAGCGGGCATATAGCTCGTCCGAAAAACCAAATGCACCGCCAATACAAAAGGTGATTTTTTTTGCGCTGTGTAATTCATGATTGGCGAGCAAAAGAGCAAATCCTTCCGAGGTATAGCTTGTTCCTTGTTCATCCAGTAAAATAACATGCTGATCTTCTGATATTTTAGATAAAAACAATTGTCCTTCTTTATCTTTTAACTGCGAAGTGTTTAAGGATGCCGCTTGTTTTACATCAGGTAATTCAATGCGCTCATAGCTCACATAATGGCTCAGGCGTTTTTCATAGGTTTGCTCTAACTCTTTGAGGGCATTGGATACCGTTTTCCCAATGAACATCAATCGAACCTTCATGTTAACGACCCGTTCTTACTTCCTTAAGTGTATTAAAGAAAATTATACCGTATCCAATGGTTAACATCAAATGGAAAGGAACCATCCCTAAATCACCAAAAGCCAAGCGATTTAAGGCAGTAAATCCGAAAATCAACATAAATATGCCTTCGGCAACATTCAAAATTGATAAACTTTTCTTGTCGTATTTATTTCCTGTAAACTCATCCTTTTGAGCCACATTGAATTTTGGAGTCCTTACAAAGGAACTTTTTATCCGAAGATAGCCTTCAATTACTGCTACCGCATTGCTCATGGACAAGGCCATAGATACCGTCAAGAACTGAACGAAACGCTTAATGAATTTAAATAAATCATTCCAAAATCTCCCGGTTTTGTCTCGGTAAGAATTCCAATAATAAAAAGCAAGGAATACGGTACTTGAAATGAAAAATGCACCAAATTGAACGAAATAATTCAAATCAGAAAAAGAATCCTTGATGTGCAAAATAAATAAACTAAGAATCGATAAGATTAAGATGAAAACAAACACCGAGGAGTTAAATAAATGGGCCATTCCATGCACTCGATCCGAGAATTTTACGCCAGGATGTGTGAGTAATTTGCCCCGCATTTTAATAAAGCACTCTGCCCCACCTTTCATCCAACGATGCTGTTGACTCTTTAATGCAGACATGGTAATTGGCAATTCTGCCGGCGACTCCACATCTTCTAAATAAGTAAACTTCCACCCCCTCATTTGTGCACGGTAGCTTAAATCTAAGTCCTCTGTAATGGTATCGTGTTCCCATCCGCCTGCATCTTCAATGCACTTTTTCCTCCAAATTCCCGCAGTACCATTAAAATTTATAAAATGTCCTGTAGAATTTCGGCCTTGTTGTTCAATGGCAAAATGACCATTCAGTCCAAAGGCTTGAAGTTCTGTTAGAAGGGAATATGATTTATTCAAGTGACCCCAACGCGTCTGTACTACCCCAACTTGTTCGTTATTGAAGTAAGGAACGGTGCGTAATAAGAAATTTTCATCTGGAACAAAATCAGCATCAAAAATCGCAATGAAGTCACCGGTAACACGGTCCATTGCAGCATCCAGTGCTCCGGCCTTATACCCTGTTCGATCCACGCGGTGAATGTGTTGAATATTTACCCCTGTAGCAGCAATTTCAGCCACTTTTTTAGCGATAATTTCTTTGGTTTCATCCGTAGAGTCATCCAATACCTGAATTTGTAATTTATCTTTTGGATAGGCGAATCGTGCAGCGGTTTCAATAATTCGTTCAGCAACATACATTTCGTTAAACATTGGAAGTTGAATTGTAACCTTTGGTGCGTGCTCCAAATCAAACGAAGGCATTGGTGCTTGAGGATTGCGTTTTGACCTTCTGTAGGCAATGGCTAATGAAAGTTGAATCACGCTGTAGTAAAAAATCATAACTAAACAGAGGCCATAAATGACTAGAATTACCCGAGCCAACATGTGTGACCAATAATGTTCTTGTATCACTTTTTTACCATTAACCACCGTGGTTCTATCTCCCCAATTGAATAACCAAGTTACTTTCAAACGGGCAGCAAAAGGCTGTGTCTTACTGAAGGTATAATGCTCTAAATGTTCTTTCGCATTAGTTTTAAATACCTTTAGGGTGTCTTTTCTGTAATCTCTGTCAGTTAGAATTAGGATATTTTCACCAATCGGAACATTATTAAATGTAAACACCCCATCGCGTGTTTCTGTTTTGAATCGTTCTCCGGTCTCCTTTGAAACCAACAACAAGGAAACCTCATCTACATCCCTGCGTGTTTTAAAATCAACCAAATACCCTTTGATTAATTTAGATCTGTACCTCATGGTAGAAGCAAGGGCATCCTGATTAAAGGCAATAATCAGTAGGCTGAATAAAAGTAATTTTCTCATATTAAACTTATGGCGCAGGTTGATTTCAAGGAGCAAAGATAAATTAATCTTTGATTAAAGTCATTTCATTGACTAAATGCGTTGCTCCGGAGTAAATATCCATCACCCAAAGCACATAGCGAATGTCCACTACAATATTCCGACAACGGTTCGGATCAAACAAATAATCACTCATAGTACTTTCCCAGGATCTGTCAAAGTTCAAGCCCATCAAATTTCCTTTTTCATCTAACACCGGAGAGCCTGAATTACCTCCTGTAGTGTGATTAGAACCTGTGAAACAAACCCATAATTCGCCGTCTTGCGCATAAGGCCCATAGGTTTTATTCGTTGCCAATTCGAACATTCTTGGCAACAATTCAAAATCCGGGTTTCCGGTTCTGTTTTTAGCAATCAGTCCATCCAAGGTGGTATGTTCGGTGTAGGCCATGCCATCTACCGGGGAAGACCCTTCCAGTTGTCCGTATGTAAGACGCAAGGTCGAATTGGCATCTGGCCAATGTTTATCATTTGGGAACATGGTATATTTCCCTTCTACGTATCGCTGCATCAAGGTGGTGATTTTAGCCTGATATTGTCGGAAGGCTTTATCTACCTCTTGTACAAATATCGGGTAATAGGTATTATAAAAAATGTAAGCAGGGTCCTTAGTTAGTTTCTTAGATGATTTATTGGAATAAGATGTTACAAATTGAATAAACCGTGTAGAGTCCGTGTAAATTGACTTGCCATATATTTCACCTGAGAGTGCTGCAACATTAATCAAGCTCCAAGTATTATTTGCTGAGACTTCAGAACGTTGGTATTGCAAGGTTAAGGCATTAAAGATTGATTGATCTATACCCCTGTTATAATTTTTAAAAAAGGCTCTTGCACTGGCAATTAGTTTATTCTTTTCCGCAGAAAACACCTCGGCAGAGACTCCAGTATTCCATCCGTTGAATAACTCGCTCGAAGCTTTTATCATTTTAAAAAATTCAGGACCGTAGAAAAAATATTCAACCCCCATGGCATAGCGGTATTCATTATCAGAATTATTCTTTATATGCTGGTTCAAGGAATCTAAGGCGTCTGAATACTTCTTCCATTCCGGTTTAGATTCGGCCATTTTTCTATATGCCGCTTCCTCACGTTGTTTGACTGCAACACCGTCTAAATTTTTCAAGCCTTCCACCTGTCCTATCCATTTTTTCCAAGCGTTAGCTATGGATGCTTGCTTGGCGGAATATTGAATACGAATCAAATCAGATGATTGCATGCCGGCATCAATTGCAGCTAAGCTTTGATCTCGCATCTCAATGCGCGCAGGGCGTTCTTTTTCAATGATAAATTTCAAATATTCAGAAACTACGTGCTGTTCGGTGACACCGGGAAATCCGTACACCATGGTAAAATCACCTTCTTTTCGATCCTTAAATGAAATATTTAAATACTGAATCGGCGTGTATGGAACATTATCCGCTGAATATGAGGCGGGTTTATTATCCGGCCCGGCATAAATTCTAAATACCGAGAAATCTCCCGTATGTCTTGGCCAAACCCAATTATCGGTATCTCCACCAAATTTTCCAATAGAATTAGGAGGAGTACCTACAAACCTAATATCTTTAAAAACCTCCTTTACCATCAAGTAATAGGCGTTTCCATAATCAAAGGCTTTAACTTCCGCCTCATAATGTGTTCCTTCGATGGCTGTTTTTACAATTGCAGCGATGTTTGCCGCTATAACCGTCCGGTCTTGTTTACCTTGTGCATTCTGTAATACCAAGGCGGTGACATCCTCGATCCGAACGATGCGTGTTGCCGTTAGGCCAGGATTGGTTAATTCATCTTTTTTTTCTTTTGCCCAAAATCCATTTTTCAGGTAGTCGTGTTCTAAACTGGAATGTGACTGAATTTGAGAATACCCACAGTGATGATTGGTCAACAATAGCCCTTGACTTGAAACCAATTCAGCGGTACAACCTCCACCAAACTGAAAAATAGCATCTTTCAAACTGGCATGGTTTACACTGTATATTTGGTCAGCGGTCAATTTCATTCCCCGCGCTTGCATATCTGATTCAAAGGCTTTAATAAGCAAGGGAATAAGCATGCCTTCATCGGCCCTAAGGGATCCAAAAAGGATGGTAAAAGAAAATAAAAGGGTGAAGAATTTCAATTTCATGTTAATCATTTTTCCAAAAGTACTTCAAAAGTTTAAAATCCACGTTTATTTGGATTGCTTACCTTTGCGCCTCAGATAATGAAGGTATTAACAAGTTTATCATCGCTCCCCTTATTGCGGAATCCAATCGTGACCCTAGGCACCTATGATGGGGTTCATACGGGACACCGTGCGATTTTAACTCAGCTCATTGATAAAGCGAAGGAAACGGGTAAGGACAGCATGCTTATTACCTTTGATCCGCATCCCAGACAAGCCTTAGGGTTAGGAGAAATCTCTTTACTCAGCACACTGGATGAAAAGATTGAGCTCCTTTCGGAAACTGGATTAGATTATCTTTTGATATTACCATTCACTAAAGAATTCTCCAACCAAGGAGCCAGAGACTTTATTTCGAATGTCTTGATTGAACAGTTAAACATCTCAGAAATTATATTGGGCTACGATCATAAATTCGGACATAATCGAGAGGGCGACGTTCATTTGTTAGCAGATGTACTTACCAAAACCAACCGATTCGTTACAGAAATTCCTGCGCAAGATGTCGATGAAATTATCGTAAGTTCAACAAAAATCAGAACGGCTTTAATTGAAGGGGAAGTTGAAAGCGCCAACCGTTTATTGGGGTATAATTACCAAGTAAAGGGAAAGGTAGTAAATGGAAAGCAACTTGGAAGAACCATTGGATTTCCAACGGCAAATATTGAACCCTTGAACGATTCAAAACTAATTCCCGGTAATGGAGTTTATTCAGTAACAACTCGCATGGAAGGCATTACCTATCAAGGGATGATGAATATAGGGATTCGGCCTACTGTTAGCGATTCGAATCACCGGGTAATTGAAGTGCATTTATTTGATTTTAATTCAGATATTTACGGGGAGACTGTAACAATCTCCCTATGTCATCGCTTACGTGGAGAACAAACGTTTTCAGGCATTGAAGAGTTAACCAAGCAATTAAAAAAAGATGAAGTCGATTCTCGTAGGTATTTCGCTAGTCTTTAGTGCCTTGTCATATGGTCAACAGGCAGTGCGTACTTATACGCTTACTGAGTTGAACCAAGCAAACCCCGACAGTGTGTTTTCGATTGATTTAAGCCGTGAAAAACTCACGACAATTCCATCGATTGTTTATCGTTTCACCAAAATCAAAACGCTTAATCTAAGCAAGAACAAAATTGAGTTATTAGGTGATTCCGTCTTAGTATTCAAACACTTAGAGACCTTAAACTTGACGAAGAATAAAATGTACTCAATTCCCTTTGCTATATTTCAGCTAAGTACTTTAAAACAACTCTTGCTCGCTGAAAACCACATTGAACGGATTCCAAATGAAATTGAACAACTCATCGCCTTGGAGACCTTGGATTTGTATGACAATGCCGTGAATTTTATTTCACCTCAATTAAAAACCTTACCAAATCTAAAGTTGCTGGATATCCAAGGCGTAATGTATAACCATGAATTCCACAAGCAATTGGTAAATGATTTCAAGCATTGCACCTTGTATTTAGATCCTCCGTGTTCATGTATGGATTGAATTATTAACAATTCCATATAGAAATTTATCAGCAAGCAAACGGAGTCCACAATAAGAATCGTGTTAACTTTATGCTGTGAAGCACTTTTTGCTCCTTATTGGTATGTACTTTTCCCTTCATTGTTGGGGACAAAACTACCTGTATAATGGGCATTTCGAATTTGGTGGTCCGGGAGTTGGTTTTAATGTAAATGGCCAAGGTTATTCCCTTATTTTACCTCCGTATTTCGGAAGTACGCAGCCTGGTGACTTTGCGATAACCAATAATCCATTGCCGTTAAACACTAACTTTTTTTTATCCTTTGGCGACCACAGTTCTGGGCAGGGAAATATGTTAGTGGTTGATGGTGTAAACATCGGTGGCGGACAAGCGTTTTGGCAAGCAGGAAGCAACGGAGGGGGTGTTTGTGGGTTAACTGTAGGCAACACGTATATTCTTAGCTATTGGTTACATTCGGCATCAAGTCTAGTGCAGAATGTTGTTTCTCAAGCAGATGTAAAGGCTACATTTAACAATGCGGTAAATATTCAAGTGCTTACACCGACCTTAGCGCCACTTCCCGCAGCCGGATGGCAAGCCTATGCGGTGGAATTTGAAGCGACGAATTCTTGCGTTAATATTAGTCTTTATGATGATAACATTAATACATTGGGCAATGATTTTGCCATAGACGACATCGCGGTAATGCCTGTTGGGGATCCGTTGTCGTTAACGGCATCGACCACCCGACCTACCTGTAGTGATTCCTTAAGTGGGGCCCTCATTGGGTACGCGAAAGGTGGATATCCGCCGTATCAATATTCGTTATCCGGAGGCCTTGGAACCTTGAATAACTCCACGGGAATTTTCACAAATATACCTGCTGGTTCCTACAGCTTAAGCGTTATCGATGCGACGAACCAATCGGTGAACTTGACGAATCAACTTATATTTCCAAATGACTTCCTGCAGGTTAATCCAACGGATACCTTGGTTTGTGCGAACACTCAAGTGACCTTGACGGTGACGGGTGGTACAAACACCAATTATTTATGGATGGCTACACCACCCGACCCAAACCTATTAAACCCGTTCAATGATACCGTTTTGGTTAGCCCGAATCAAACCACGGTTTATTTGGTTTCTACAAACAACACAAACGAAAACCTGGTAACAAACGGCAACTTTGAGGCGATGAACACCGGGTTTTACAGCGATTTAACATTTCTCACCCCAACCAATCCAAATGGGCTACAAACAAGTTATGGGATTACACCCAATGCAAGTTTTTGGGAAGGAACATTTTCTCCCTGTGTGGATCATACTTTTGGCAATGGCGTAGGAAATATGATGGTGATTGATGGAGCTATTTCAGGAAACACAACCGTTTGGAGACAAGTGATTTCGATAGAAAAAAACACCAATTATACCTTTTCCTATTATTCGCAATCGGTAGAAAGTAACAACCCAGCAATTCTAAAAGCCAGCATAAATGGAATTTCCCTTAGTATTGACACCTTAACGAATACCACGTGCTCATGGCAACAACAAAGCGCCACCTGGAATTCTGGTGCGGATAGTATTGCAATCTTATTGATAGAAAATTTGAATCAAAGTGGATTAGGGAATGACTTCGCAATGGATGACATTACCTTCAGCACCTTAAGATCGTGTTCTAACCAAGCCAATGTACAAATCATACAAGGTAATCCATCCTTAGGGTTAAGTTATCCGAATGACCTTTGTCTAAACGCTGGGATAGTCACCCCAACGCTACCTCCGTCAACACCAAGCAACGGAACCTATAGTTCATTTCCTGGTGGACTTAACTTAGATCCGATAACCGGAGCAATCAATACCACAGGCAGCAGTGCTGGCGTATATCAAATAGTTTACAGTGTTTCATTATGCAACACCGTGGCAAAAGACACCTTTGAACTCACGGTGCATGCACTCCCTAATTTGCTTAGTTTAACCGGTGGAACCTACAATTGTTCGTTACAAAGTTTTGATTCGGTGTTGCTATACCTAAACGCATCCTACCCCGTAACGGTAGTATGGAACCTAAATGGCGTGGAGCAAGTGACCGCAGGAGCCTCAGACCCCATGTATTTGGGCACACAAGCAGGTTTTTACGAACTCGTATCTATAAGCGATGCATTCTGTACCAGAACCTTAAACGGCACGATATTACTTGACTCCTTATCAATACCACAAACACCCATAATTACTGGAGACACCGTTGTTTGTGAAAATGAGCCTTCAGGAAGTATATCCTTGACAAACCCAAATCCAAACGGTGTAATATCCTGGTTTTCCGATTCAAATTTGAGTCAATACTTGGAAAGTGGGCCAATATTCTATCCAAACAACGACAGTTCAACTACGTATTATGTGGTACAAGTAGTGAATGGGTGCGTAAGTAACGTTTTTGGATTTTCTACAGAAATCGTTTCATGTAATTTAGTCGTACCCAGTGCCTTTACTCCAGACGGAGATGGGGATAACGATGTGTGGAGTATTGTTGGCTTGGACACTAAGTTCCCTTTAAATCAAGTTAAAATTTTCAATCGGTGGGGTGAAAATATATACACGAGCACCGAGGGGGATTATGCTTCGTCGCCATGGAACGGGACATTGAACGGTGAAGAATTACCCGTTGGAAGTTATTACTACATTATTGAAAAGGCAGTGGATGGAAGCATAGAACCGATTAATGGAACCATTACAATTTTACGTGCGCCATGAGATTAATGACCCTCGTTTTCACAATCTTTTCGCTGAGCCTTTTGGGTCAACAAATGCCGCAATTTCGTCAAATCCCAATGAATTACTCAGTATACAATCCATCGGGAATGGCCATGAACAAGCAAAGTAGTATATCCCTTCTCGCAAGATGGCAAATGCTAGGCTTTGGAAACGAACCACGAACGATTGCTTGCATTGGGCAAACAATGATCAAGAAAAAGGTTAAAACGATATTCAATCCAGGAAGTAGAATTCAACGTGAATATGAACCGCTACAAAAGAAAAAAAATATAGTACTTCAACATTTTGTCGGCGGACAAGTTATCTCAGATAATTATGGTGCCTTTAAATATCTCGATGTAAGTGGTAGTTATGCTGCTAATATCCCAATTAATAAAACCTGGAAATTAAGTGCGGGGCTACGAATGGGTCTAAGAAACAATGTATTTTCTCCAAGTCAAGCAAGCGTATTAAATCTTAATGATCCGCAATTACCTTATGGCGGAGGAGATGCCACATATGATGCCTATTTAGCCAATGGTTTACGGGCGCTTTCCTTAAGCAGTGGGTTTGGGCTAACCCTTTTTTCAAAGAAAGTCATTTTTTCCGGTGCCATTCACCATGGTGGAATCCCCAATGGGCTTGTTCAACAAACCAGCTTTTTCGACCAACAATATCATTGGAATACGCTGGTTGGATATACCTTTAAAATAGCCAATGGCTTAGATGTACAACCTATTCTTGTTGCAAAACAGATGAATCACGGGCCGGTTTCTCTTGAAGCAACCCTGATGACAACCATTAATTATATTTTTTGGGCTGGAATAAACTATCAGTATAATGCCTCCGCTGGACTAATGGCTGGAATGGAAGTGTCGGATAATTTGAAGATTGGATATGCATTTGATTTTTCAACCAATCGAATCAATCGGTTTAGTAATGGGGGACATGAAATTTATTTAAGTTATGGATTTTAAAGCCCGCTTATTTTTCCTGTGTTTTATCGTCTTCAACTATTGTTGGACTCAAATCTATGAATTCACAACACCGCTGCGTTTTGGAACAAACATAAACACGTCGGCGGATGAAAGCAATGCTGTGTTTTCGGCACAGGGAGACATGCTATATTTTGTTAGAACATTTGACCCTAAAAATACAGGTGGAATTTATGATCAAGACATTTGGGTTAGTAAAAAAACAAATGGAGCATGGGGTACGCCATATGCGTTGAAATCCTTGAACAATAAACTCCATAATGCGGTAATATCTGAAGTGGTCAATCGAGCGGACAGTACCCAGCGCATGTTATATTTAATCAGTTCCTATGGTACCGAACGTGATTTAGAAAAAGGGATCACCATCGCTACACGAGGAAATCAAGACACCAATTGGTTGGTTAAAAAGAAACTCGCCATACCGGGCTTGGACATTGATGGAAAGTATGTTGGCTATACGATTTCGAGGGATCAACAAGTAGCGATCGTTTCCTATGAAGGTGCGGGTTCAGAGGGGGAGGAAGATTTGTATTATTCGATGCTTGGCAGCGACGGATGGTCTGATATAGAACACCTTGGTTCAACAATAAATAGCCCAGGGTTTGAAATTTCACCGTTTCTATCTCCTAATAATGATACCCTATATTTTTCTTCTAACGGATTCAAAGGACAAGGGGACGCCGACATCTACTACAGTGTCCGAAAGGGTAAATGGAATTCATGGTCAAAGCCAATTAACCTCGGAAAAACAATAAACACACCAAACTTTGATGCCTATTTCTCGCTCATTGATAATCAAGCAGTTTGGTCAAGTAACCGTGACGGGAAGGATTTGGACTTATGGACAGCATGGGCCATTAAACCGCCGGAATTAGTTATGAAGGTGAATGAAATCAAACATATCAGTGAATTCCAAGGTTCGGATGGAATAATCGACATTGAAATCACATCCGGAGTAAAGCCTTATAAATACCAATGGTCAAATGGCATGACTACACAAGACATTGGTTCACTTAGAAAAGGGACCTTTAAATTGCAAATTACGGACTCCATCGGACAAAAAATCAGCCACATATTTGAAATTAATGAGCCCGAAGCACAAGAACAAAACATCATTCGCTTTCCTAATATTCAATATGAATTTAACAAATGGACCTTTATCAATGATTCAACGGTAAATAGTTATGACTCGCTAAAATCTGTAGCTAAATTACTTGGTGACTACCCTAATTTAATTATTGAATTAATTTCTCATACGGATTCGCGCGGAGAGGAAACAAGAAATCAAATGCTATCAGAAAATCGGGCTAAAGCTTGTTATAAATATTTGGTTCAAGAGCTAAACATTGACCCCCGCAGAATCATACCTGTTGGTAAGGGTGAGTCAGAACCTGCGATGTGGTTTGATCCAGCGCAAAATAAAATGATAAAACTAAGCGAAGAATTTATTCAAAGTAAAAAAGAGAATGATGTGCTTTACGAATACTTGCATCAATTAAATCGAAGGACAGAGGGTAAGGTATTACGGCTTGACTTCAATCCAACAACAGCCGCGGAAGCACCGTCATCATACATGGAATTTCAAATCTTACCGAAATAATGAAAGCACTATCATTAATTTTCCAACTGGGAGTATTATTTTCTGCTTTTGCCTTTATTTGGTTTTGGTTGCAACTGTTGTTAATGATTGTTCTGCCTGAAAATGTTCGGACACAATTTCGATATTTCCTACAATTGCTTCAATCTCTGTTTCTAGGGGTGCTTGTATTAAAATTTGTTGCCAAAGAAGAAGGTAGCTTAACGCTTAATGGCATGCTCGTACTTTCTTTAATTACTTATTTCTTATATCTATTAAGGAATCTTCGATCAGAGCAAAATGCAATGCAGCTTCAACTGTATACGAACCTTTATAAAAAAGTGAAAATGAAAAATGAATGGGAATTGGCCGTAGCGCTCATCTCTATTTCCATAACCATACTCTGGGTATTTTTCCCTGTTGCTTTGGATAGCGTGGTTACACAGTGGTTTTATGAACAAACGCAGGATTTAATTCAGATTCCTATTATTGGATGGATCTTTAAACTTGCAGGATTCTTCTTTTTGCTTGCTACCCTGATTCGTTTTTTAGCAGCCATAACGTGGATGCTTCGGGGTCCGAAATCAAAACCTACTAAACGCGACTCGGACGAGTTCGACGATTTTGAAGAAATTAAATAGACGCGTAAAATAACGATCGGCCACTCGCAACGATCATCTGAATCCCTATTGAAAGGACTAATAAGCCCATAATTTTGGAAAGCGTACGTAAACCACTTTGTCCGAGGTACTTTAAGATATAAGGTGCAGAAGAAAGAATTAGGTAAATACAAATACATACCGTAAAAATTCCGGCCAAGACCACCGACTTACTTTGTAAATCATCTGTCTGAATTGCTAGATTAATCAATAAGGAAATAGACCCAGGACCGGCCAAAAGTGGCATCGCTAAGGGACTAAACGAAATGTCTTCTTTTAAACGAGATTCATCTTCAATGGGCCCCTGAACATCACTTTTATGCTGAGCATTCAACAATTGAAACCCTGAACGAGAAATGATAATTCCGCCCGCAATTTTCAAGGCATGAATCGATACTCCAAAGAAATTTAGAATAAACTCTCCAATAAAAAAAGACAAGACACACACCACAAAAACATAGATAGATGTCCGTCGGATGGTACGAAACAAATGGTCCTTTGGAAATCCATTGGTTATTGAAATAAATACAGGCATTGCACTCAACGGATTTATGAGTGAAAAAAGCGAAACTACTGTAGAAATAAAGAGAGCCGTCATAAAATTCGCTGCAAAGGTCGGTATTCTACATGGATAGCCGTCTCAAACAAATGTTAAGAAAATGTAATGTTTAGTTTGATTTCATTTCTAATTTAACCACTAACTCAACCTTATCGAATCGATTAAAAATGATCCGAACTGATTAATTATTGTACATTTAACAATTACTAATCCTGATTGTTATGCGTGTACATGTAATTCTTCTTGCTCTTTTCACTAATTATGTGTACTTCGCGCAATTAGGCCCCATTGATTTTGAACCTGCAGGTTTTGGTGCCACCTGGCAGTGGACCACCTTCGAAAATGACTTCAATCCCCCCTTAGAAATTATAGCTAACCCTGATCCAAGTGGTATCAACAATTCATCTACGGTAGCACGATTTACAGCAAATGTCGCAGGCGCACCTTGGGCCGGGTTTGAATCCCTTCATGGTCAAGGCATCGGCACCTTCAACCTAACTGCTGCCAATTGTGTGGTAAAAATCATGGTCTACAAACCCATTATCAGTCCGGTGGGTATTAAATTCGCTACGCCTGCAGGTGCTTCTACCGGTGAGATTTTAGTAAGCAATACCTTGATAAATCAATGGGAAGAACTGACCTTTGATTTTAGTGCCGTTGTGAGCGCTCCTTCCTCTACCGGCATAGACCAAATTATCGTATTCCCTGATTTTACGCAGCGCAGCGACAACCGCATTTGTTTAATAGACAACATTAAATTCTCCAATCAGAACGGCGGAAATCCAATTCCAATGGGTCCTGCCCCAACCCCTACTTATCCCCCTTCCAACGTCATTTCCCTGTTTAGTAATCCGTATCAAAACGTCGCCGTGGATACTTGGATGGCCCCTTGGTCAATGGCTCAAGTGAGTGATTTACAACTCAGTGGGAACGATACCAAACGGTATGACGCAATGAATTTTGCTGGGATAGAACTCCTCGGGAACAATCAATTAGACCTGAGCAACATGACTCATTTCAGAGTAGACTATTGGACCCCCAATATGAATACATTCAAGGTTAAACTCGTAGATTTTGGTGCAAATGGTCAATATGCAGGCGGTGATGACAGCGAAAGTGAGTTAAGCTACGCATTGCCAACAGGAGCATGGCACACCCTAGAAATTCCATTGAGTTCGTTTACAGGCCTCGCGAACGTAAATCATTTTTCTCAATTGGTGTTTTCTGGAACACCGAGCGGCGCCGGCACGGTTTATATTGATAACGTATTGTTTTTCAACAATGAAGGCGCAAGCATCCCCGAAGAACAAACACATGGTGTACAAGCCTATCCGAATCCCGTTTCAGACAACATTACATTTGGTACAACGGAAGTCCCAATGAATTCAATTCAAGTTTTCGGACTTGATGGCACTTTATTGATGGAAGATTCACCCAATTCAAAATCCTACTCCATAAACCTTTCAAAGTTACCAACAGGGACTTATTTAGTTCGGATTTTCCTAGCAAACAATACGGAAACCTTGCGCATCATCAAGGAATAATTCGTTTTCCATTGAACCCAATTCGTTGGTAAAGGTATACCTAAGCGTTTCACCTTATCTTTGCATCGAATTATGAAATGGTTTGGCCTGTTTTTACTGTTTGTAGTTGGTTTCTCTGTAGCGCACGCGCAGCAGTGCACCTTTGATTACTATAACAAAAAAGGTGGGCATTATTTGTTCTCAACCTATTTCAACGATCAGAATAAACCGAGAGAAGGCGTATGTGAACAGTCCGTTGGCACGCAGGTCTATGAAAAAAGAGTATTTCAAAACGGTCATATTGTCTCTGAAGAATTAAACCATTACAACGATGGTAAATTCACCCCTCGCACACGAACCACATTAAATCATCATGCAAAAAAAGGGAAACCTATTGGTGAATTAAAACAATTTAATGACAAAGGCACCTTGATGATACACTGGGAATTCTATAACGATGAAAGTGGTCGGCGACGCTACAAGAGTACAGAATTTCACACGAACGGTAAATTGCGCTTCATTCAAGAATACGCTTTCATTCGATTCAGTGAAATTGATTCCTTCAATAGAAAGGACCATCCACCTCACACCGTTGATGATTTTGGTTATTCAAGCCTGATCGTTCCCTACGGTAAACATACATGGTATAATGACAAGGGAATGCTGATTAAAGAAGAATCGTATGACAAGTTGAGCTTCTATGACCAAGATGATCAACACCTGCTCCACGGCAAGTATACGGAATACCACGATAATGGAAAACTTAGAACGCAAGGGCAATACAAAGAAGGTAATCCAGATGGGCTTTGGTTTCATTACCACTACAATGGGAAACTTTATGAAACAGGAAGATACAAGGACAACATAAAGGACAGCCTATGGCGCCAGTGGGATGACCAAGGCAGACTCGCAAAAGAATCAATTTATACGCAACGAGCAAACAACCCCTTTGCACCGGTTTGGGAAAAAGAATACAATGCGGCGGGACTATTAATTCACTCGAAAGTAATTGATCAAAAAAATCAGGCAATCCTGCAAGATTGGTCTCCTGAAGGGAAATTGACACGGTATGTAGTCTTTAGTAATGGGACTCAAATGAATTGGAAAAATACCGATTATCGAATTTTTGAAAAACAATGGTATGACAACGGACAGTTGAAAGAATGTACCCAAAAATATTCCGATACGGCCTATGTGAGTTACTTTCGAAATGGACAAATGGAACGTTTAAATATTGCCTATTGGAAAGATACCGTGCACTTTTCCATGCAAAAATTATGGAATATCCTTGGAACGCTTAACTCAGAAACCGTTGGGACATCATCGTTCCATTCGAATCAACAAAGTCAACGCTTATATTATTGGAACGGACAAATCAAGGAACAAACAAGCATCAACAACAGGCTGCGAACCAAGGAACGATTTAGCTATTCAGGGAAGCGATACGAACTGTTAACGTATTATAACAATGACTTAAATGGAAATGTTGAACTAAAAGATACCTTGAGTGGACATTCCATCAGCGCTACCTATAAGAACGGACTTCGCCATGGACGATTGGTTGAAAAAAATGGTAACGAAGTGGTCATCAAAGACCAAAGCTATGTCGAAGGGTGTGATAACAAAATCCATAAGGGCAACTTAGCTGATTTAATTCCTAAAGCAATGCAAAAAACATGGCGCAATCGAGCGAACCACATCTTATACTACAAAACCTACCAAGATTCTACTTCGATTAAGGCATTAAATCAAACCCGTGATTCTATGGCGTATTGGTTGTATGCATTCAATTGCTATTTAGATTCCATGAAATATAGCGCCGATTATCAAGAAACGGAAGTGGTGCGGGTATGGCTTCAACTGCCCCAAGTATACTATCCGAAATTTAATGAAGACAATAATACCGATCCCAGGGTAAAAGCGCTTAAAGACTTATTGGATAGCCTGGATTACACGTGGAAACTACTCGCCGTGGAGAACGGAAATTACGAAGTGGAACTGATGGTTTCAGACTTTATTCATCCATCCATGCTTTCGTTCGTATTCAAAGAACATTGGAACTTTGTTCGCGTACAATATAGCCGAGACAGCGAAAAGAGTAATGATTTAAGGGTACATATACGGCCAGTAACCCAACGAATTGACATCGTGCGTATGACACCTTGTTATAGCGAGATGACCTTCTACAACGAGGGGAGCATGGCATACTTTATCGTGTATGCGAATGGGGAGGTTGAAATTAAAAACCGGACCATCACTTGGCAGGAATGGATGGAATATGTAAAGAACAATCCGCAACACTTTCCTAAAGATTTTATGTGGAATGATTAAACAAAAAAGCCACCCGAAGGATGGCTTTTCAATATACAGTGCATACGTTCTTAGAACTTCACTAAGGTTTGTACGCTTTGATTTCCATTTTGTGAAATGGTAACTAAGTACGTTCCGTTACTTAACCCGTTCAAATCTAAAGAAGAGTTGTTATTCACGCTTTGGTTAAGGAAGGTTTTTCCACTTAAATCACTTACGATTACTTCTGCATTGTCAACTCCGTTGATTGTAACTAATCCATTACTTGGATTTGGGTATAAACCAAAAGAGAATGCATTGTTTTCATCAATTCCTAAGTAAGACTCTAAAATCACTTTGTCTAACACATGTACAACGCCATTATCAGCAGGAACATCCGCCATAGTTACGTTTGCATCGTTGATTTTTACACCTCCTGTTAAAGAAACAATCACGTCAGAACCTTCAAGGGTAGCAACCGGACCTGCCGTTAATTGAGTAGATAATACCGTACCATCTACTACGTGGTACAATAAAATGTCAGCCAAATTTGGTAACGCAAGGATGCCATTCAAATTCGTGCCGAGTGCTGTCGCTAGATCCAAAAATGCTTGATTTGTAGGTGCAAACACAGTAAATTCAGAAAATGGATCGCTTAATGCAGGCAATAACTCTGCAGTAACCACTGCAGTAACCAAGGTAGAAAATCCATTATCAATCGCTACATCAGCAACAGTTTCGATCGGTAAAACTACCGCATCTAGAACGTGTACCACACCATTATCAGACGTAATATCTACTGCGATAACTTGCGCTTGGTTAACAAATACGTCACCTGCCGCAGTTGCTGTTAACTTTAATGTATTCAAATTACTTAAAGGCTGAACAATAGCTCCGTTAGTAACTGCGGATGAAGGTACTTCAGTTCCAAGTACGTGATACAATAAAATATCTGACAATTGTGGCAAGGCTAATAATCCAGCAACCGTAGTTCCTAAATCATCAGCTAAATCTTGAAATGCTGCATTATTTGGAGCAAATACTGTAAGGTTAGCTAGTGGATTGGTCAAAGCAGGTAACAATTCTTCTTGAACTACTGCTGTAACTAAAGTAGTAAATCCATTATCAATCGCGATATCCGCTACGGTTTCTACCGGTAACAACACCCCATTGGTAACATGAACCACCCCATTTGCGGCTGTTATATCAACGGTAGTAACTTGCGCTTGATTGATGAAAACACTACCACCTGCAGTTTCCGTTATTTTTAGCGTATTGGTTGGACTCAACGGTTGAACAATAGCACCATTGGTTACTGCAGCAGAAGGTACAGTAGTTCCTAACACGTGATACAACAAGATATCATCTAAATTTGGTAAGGCCAGTAAACCTGGAATCGTAGTTCCAAGTGAAGTAGCTAAATTTAAAAACGCTTGATCATCCGGTGCAAATACCGTTAAGGTAGCATTTGGATTTTGTAAGGCACCTACCAACCCTTCTTGAATCAAGGCGGCTTCAAGGTAGGTGTGATTTGGACTTGGGGCAATAACGTTGTCAAACACGTTGGTTTGCGCATAATTTACAGCGCTTAGGATAATCCCAGCACTGAATAACGACAGGGCGTAAAAAGTAACTTTTTTCATTTTGTTTAATTTTTAATTAGAATGTTTAAACAAAACTGTTTTGGTTTAGTTCATAAGACATGAAAAAAACCTGCAGAACTTTTGAAAAATAGCTAATGAAGATGAACCAATATACACTGCATTCTAACCCCTGATAAAGACAATTTCTTAACTTTAACCAAATCAATATAAACCTCACATGGTCTTCTTTAATAAAAAAAATAGCCTCGTACTTAGTATATTGCTCTTGTGTTTTACAGGGAGCAGTCTTGCGCAACAAACAATGAGTGACTCCACAACAAAAAATCCTTTGGCGCTTATGGGTCTTTCGAAGGCCGGTCCGGGCGATATTAATGCCAATACGCCCTTAATGCTTGACCCAACTTCCACCCCGATTTATGACGAGAACTTCAATCTTATTGACGCAGCTCAATTTATGAATCTCGTGATGTCAAATGCCTACGTTCCGGAACCATATCTTGATAAAACCAAGGCGGTCAAAGCATTCGTTATGCGAAAGGCAACCGACCAAGAAAAAACAATGATGCAGCGAATGCAACAAGGTATGCCAGAAGAACAAAGTGCATTAATTGGAACCCAAATGCCATCCTTTGAAATAACAGACATCAAAGGAAAAGTATTCCAATCCTCAGCACTAAAAGGAAAAGTAATTGTGTTAAATTTTTGGTTTATAGAATGCAAGCCCTGCGTGATGGAAATTCCAGAATTAAATGAAATATATAAGGCGTATAAAAAAGACGAGGTCGTCTTTTTAGGGCTTGCAACGAATCAAAAGAAACAACTCAAAAAGTTTTTAAAAACAACACCCTTTGATTACAAAATCGTTCCAGAAAGTCAACAAACTGCAAAATTATTCAATGTAAGTGGCTACCCTACGAGCATCATTATCAATCAAGATGGAATCATTCAATACGTTTCCTTGGGTGTTGGACCCAATAATAAGGAACGGTTGATCGACGAGATCAATAAGTTACTCATTAAGTAAATTAGTCATGTAGCTTTATTCTTGACTTTCATTACACGGCTCAAAGCCCTTTTCATAGTGATAAGAACCCTTGGATGCTATACCCTTAACCAAACAATTGCCGAAATCGCCATACCATTCATAAAAAAATGGTCCGTCAAAAACCCCATGATCAAAGGTGCTTAAGCGGGTTAAGGTCCCTTGACGGTCAAATTCCCGTTGCGCACCGTGTTGTTTTCCTCCTGCAAAAATCAGTTTTAGCGTGAGCGTTCCATCGGATTGGAACTCTTCTAATTGTTCGAGCATCCCATCCATAAAGGTATAGCGACCGATCAGACGATTGCTGGAATCCTTATCTTCGGCAATTCCTGTATATAACTGATTGTTCATATAAGCCAATTCGGTCAAGGAATCCCCAAATCCAATGGGAGTATAATAATAACTGTCTTGACAAAAAACTCCTCGAACAAGCATGGCGGGTTGCGTAGAGTGATTATCTGTAAAATACCTTCCCCCACAGGATATCCGTACCATTTCAATCGGTACGCTTTGAGCAAAAAAGGAGGGTATTATAGCAACTAAAATAACAACAAATCTACAATTCATGTGGTTATAACGAGCGTTAAACCTATGGTTACAGCCCATGAATTCCATATCTTTACCGGGGTGACTACGCATACAACTACCGATTTAAAAGCCAATTGGAAACAATTCACGCTGCTCGTGATTATCAATGCCTTTGTGGGCGGTATGGTGGGCATGAAACGGACCCTACTTCCTGAAATTGCGCAACAAAACGTACAGTGCTATGCTTTCCTTTATTGTGGTATTCGGAACCGTGAAAGCCATTTCAAATTATTTTGCAGGCAGTCTTGCCAATCATCTGCCGAAATCGCCCTCGCATTCGTTGAAAAATGTAAAATTAATTCTAACGTATACCAAAGAGATTTTCTTCAATTGCATCTTTCTTATGCCCTACCATGGGGTTAATTCGTACTTTTACCACATGAAGTGCTTATTGATTTTTATGGGGTTTTGTACGACGATGTTTGCGCAAACCCAGCTCGAGCAAAAAGAAGCAGAGTTAAAAAATCTGAAAGTGA
>JAIXRD010000212.1 GCA_027485365.1 Cryomorphaceae bacterium
CACCTAAGATTTTATCAACCAATCATAGCGGAATACATAGCTCAATTTAGTTTCAGACCAAGATATGACGAGAAGCCCCCTATGATGGTTATGTATACCAAACCCAAGGATTATCGTATTCAAGAACACTCCTCACCCTTGAAGGCATATCATTATTTGAAAAGGGAATATACTGGAATACTTAATGGTATTTTACAAAATGGTATAGAAAACGGGCCAATTGGTTTAATTGAAGAAGGCTATTACAGAAGGTTGAGCAAGCTAAAGTCAGAAAAGAAGCTCGAATTACTTCCAATCATACTAAATCAAAACATTGGTTACGAATTGGATCATCTTTTTCTTGGTCAACTAGCAACAGATTTGGCAAACCGCAAATCGAGCATTGATTTATTTAGCTTGTTAGTA
This sequence comes from Cryomorphaceae bacterium, assembly GCA_027485365.1. Lineage (GTDB taxonomy): Bacteria > Bacteroidota > Bacteroidia > Flavobacteriales_D > Crocinitomicaceae > UBA952. The sequence goes on from JAIXRD010000212.1 coordinate 406, forward strand.
CAATTGCAAAAGTGGAATTTTACATTCACCTTCAGGCAATCAGAATCGAATGAAGTACTAAAATTGCACACAAAGAAATCAAAGGTTAAACAAACCGAAATTATCGCTGAGAACTTTAGAGACCTGGTTTTACACGATAACATTTCAACTGAACAAAACTTATTATTTCGTGCTTGGGCATTTAGTAAAGTAATTAATCCAAGTTACTTTTTAAACCTGTCCAAAGATGATAGACTGAGCTTTTTTACCGATGATAAGTTGTTTAAAAGTGCTGCGTTGAAAGTCGCTGTTTGGTCAATAGAAAACAAGTTGTATAATCCGTATCTGAGTGAACTGGTAAAAATATTAGGCCTGGAAAATTTGATTCAAATGGTGTTGGTTATAAAAACAAAAAATACGGATCAACTTATCAGCCATGAATTACTATTAGATTGGCTTGGATTTCCGTCAAGTAAAATAAAAGATGCTAAGTCTAAACTGAAGCTATATTTTGATCTATCCAACGTAAATAAAAATGGTATCAGGTCAATCAGAATTAATAATGCTGACATGTCAATTCTAGATTCAATCATCCTTGATGAGTTTGAACAGAAAACAAATTCACCGTTTTAAAGCATTATAAATTCAGTTCAATCAAATTGAACTATTTTTATTATATTACACCCCTAAACATAGTAAACGATGAATCGGATACATCAAGTTCTAAAGGAGAAAGGTATGAAACAGATCCAATTAGCTGAAAACCTTGGGGTAGCCAAGTCTTCTGTTTCCCAGTGGTGCAGCAATCTTGTTCAACCACCACTTTCTAAATTAAATGAAATAGCTGACGCTATTGGATGTGATGTAACTGATTTAATCGTTTCAAAGAAGAAATAGTATAAAAAGTGAATAAAATTATTAAAGGGAATACTGTACATACTGCCAGAACAATGATGTTTCTGGAGCTATCAAAGGTTATGGATTTTTCTGTTGACTCGGATAATTACCAAGAGTCCATGAAAAATAATGTTTTTGGAAAGAAATCTCAGGATGGAATTAAGAAAACATCCAACTTTCTGACCCAATTGTACGGGTTTGACATATCTACTCCGAAATTTAAATTACTTAAACATTTTTGGTTGGAGAGTGATATAAACGAAAGGCAGCTTATATCGTTCATTTTCGCTATCAAAAGTGATTATTTATTGCGAGAGAGCCTATCTGTACTTGCAAATACTAAGATCAGGGATAAAGTAGCGATAGAGCTTTTTATGGAGAACATTGAAAAATACCATCCCAAGCGTTTCACCGATAATACTCTGCGCTCTGTTGCCCAGAATATTGCTAGTTCATGGAAGCAAGCTGGCTTTATAACGGGTAAGGTAAAGAATATTAGAACCCAACCCGATGTCAGTTACAAAGTAGTAACTTTTGCCATGCTTTTGTCCTTTTTAGAGGGTGATAGAGGTGATTTTATCATGCACTCAGATTGCGTGAATGCGCTGTGCCTCGGTGAAACAAGACTTCGGGAACTAGCCGTGGAGGCCTCTAAAAGAGATTATTTGCAATACCAGTATGCTGGTAGTGTTACTTCTATTTCGTTCGATAAACTGATTCATAAAATAGGACTGGATGCAATCTAAAGTAGATCAATTAATAAGTGCATTTGAAACCGTGGTTAATGAACCATGGTCAACCGTTCTTTCTGGACAGGAAAGAATTTGGTTTTTAGTGTATGACCCAGCTGACCAAAGGAAGGTTGAGTTAAGAATGGGTGACTTTGAGACAACCACCCTAAAAGCAAAAAAAAGATGGATTAGCATCTCGCTCAAAAATTGCTTTCCAGAATGGATGTCTCAGCATGATTACAAAGAGGAATATTTTCAGGACCCTGAAAGCTTGCTCGATCAACTAGAGGCAGAATTTAAGCAATATGCTATAAATTACATCATTTCAGAATTTGAAAAGCAGGGAACAGACGATAATACCCTAATAGCCATTCGTGACATCTCGGCTTTATTCGGATTCAGCAGGCTATCCGATATTCTCTCAGGCTGTGCGAGCTCCTTCAAGGGACGATTGTTGCTTTTCTTTCCTGGTGAATACGATAAAAACCAATACCGACTGCTCGATGCAAGAGATGGTTGGAATTATTTAGCAAGACCTATAACCGCATAACTCAGTAAAATGAAGAACAAAGAAATATTTACCCTCAACCCAGATGACAACAATCTTGTCAATGATGGTGTGGTTGAAATTAATACGGCAAAAGATGACAAAGGACTCGCCATTATTCGGCACGAGTTAAAAACCTTTGTTTGTGAAGGTGAATACCAAAATGGTATCCAACGCATCCTTCAGACATACATAAAGCATATTGAAGAGCCCAAGCAGCCAGCAGTATGGGTAAGTGGCTTCTTCGGCAGCGGTAAATCGCATTTGGTTAAAC
>JAIXRD010000279.1 GCA_027485365.1 Cryomorphaceae bacterium
CATGTAGAAGAATTAATAACATTTATCGAGGGAGATGTGCGCGATCTAAGTGTAGTAATGAATGCTATGGAGGGCATCGATGTGGTTTATCATTTTGCAGCAGTTCTTGGAGTAGATGTTGTGGCAGACTTCCCCGTTGAGACCATGGACGTTGAAGTTGTTGGGACTCGGAACGTAATTGAAGCCATGCATAAACATGGGGTTAAGCAACTCTTTTACGCTTCAACCAGCGGTATTTACAGCCACTCCGCTATTGTTAAAACGGCCCTTAGCGAGGAAGTATTGGTTGATCCAAGAACCTCCTATGCCATGGCGAAACGGTACAACGAAATATATTTAGCAAGTCATTTCGAAGAAAAAGGGGTAAATACCATTGCCTTGCGTTTTTTCAATGTTTACGGGGAACGACAAGATAATCGCATGGTTATTCCAAGATTTTTAGAACAAGCTGAGGCCAATCTTCCATTAACAGTTTTCGGAAATGGTCAGCAAACACGTGATTTCACATACATTAATGATGTAATTGAAGCCTGTATCAGACTGCAAGAAATCAATGGATTTCATATCGTGAATATTGCAAATGAACACGAATGGACCATCAAAGAATTAGCTGAAACCATCATTGAACTAACCGGTTCGTCCTCCGAAATAGTTTACATAGACGCACCAAAAAAACGATATGATTATGAAGTGGAACGAAGGATCGGCAGTTCAGAAAAACTAAATAACTTGATCGGTTTTAAACCAAGTACCACACTTCAAAAAGGCATTGAACTTATATTAACTCAAGCAGAATATTCAACACATGGACACAACAGTATTTAATTTAATTGAGGCGGAGCGCGTTCGTCAGACCATAGGCATCGAACTAATCGCCAGTGAGAACTACGTAAGCGATGATGTAATGAAGGCGATGGGCAGTATCCTCACTAACAAATATGCAGAAGGTTTACCAGGAAAACGTTACTATGGCGGTTGTGAAATCGTTGATCAAGTGGAGCAATTAGCTATAGACCGTTTATGCCAATTGTTCGGTGCCACATGGGCGAATGTACAACCACATTCTGGTGCACAAGCTAACGCGGCAGTATTTTTAGCTTGTTTAACTCCAGGCGACAAAATACTAGGATTCGACTTATCCCATGGAGGACACCTTACACACGGTTCACCCGTTAATTTTTCCGGTAAACTTTATAAGCCTTTTTTCTATGGTGTGGATAAAGAAACGGGGTTAATCGACTACCAAGCATTGGAGGAAACCGCCATGCGAGAACGACCAAAAATGATTATTTGTGGGGCTTCTGCGTATTCAAGAGATTGGGATTATAAGCGCATTCGTGAAATAGCAGACGCGATTGGAGCACTCGTATTAGCGGATATTTCTCACCCTGCAGGATTAATCGCTGCTAAGTTATTGAACGACCCCTTGGAACATTGTCACATCGTTACTTCAACTACTCACAAAACCCTTCGCGGCCCTCGCGGTGGCATCATCATGTTACGACATAATTTTGATAACCCCTTCGGTTTAAAGTGGAATAATGGAAATCCGAAATCTATGGCTGCTTTATTGGATGCCGCAGTTTTTCCAGGAATTCAAGGGGGTCCATTAGAACATGTTATTGCAGCAAAAGCTGTGGCATTTGGTGAAGCGCTTGACCCCTCTTTTACTTCGTATATGACTCAAGTTCAGTCAAATGCAGCAATAATGGCCGAAGAGCTAATGAAACGTGGATACCACATTGTATCAGGTGGAACGAAAAATCATAGCATGTTAATTGACCTCCGCAACAAAGGGATTACCGGAAAGGATGCGGAAATAGCCCTTGGAAAAGCGCATATTACGGTCAACAAAAACATGGTTCCTTTTGACACGGAATCTCCGTTTGTAACTTCTGGAATTCGCATTGGAACTCCTGCAATTACATCGCGAGGCGTTAATGGCCATGAAATCAATGACATTGTCACATTAATCGATGCTGCATTACAGCATCATTCAGACGATCATGTGATGGCGGAAATTAAAGTGAAGGTTGAACAACTCATGGGCAACAAACCGCTCTTTGCGTGGTGATTCGATTTGAATCAAAAAAAGACCGGACCTATCCCATAGCCTTGGGCATCTTATTAATAATTTATTCCATTGTTGGAATTGTAATCATCTCTAATGGCGGTAATTATTCCGAACTGATTGTGTTAGCTGTTGTTTGGGTATTACAGGGTACATTCTTTTACTTATTCCTAAAAACGACCTTTTACACCATCGATGAAGAACAGCTAGTATGTCATTTTTTTGGATTTAAAAAAAAGATACGTGTATCTGAAATACGTCGAATCGAACCCCAAAAAGGGCTTTATGCCGGTTTCAAAATTAATACAGCTTGGAAGGGACTTGTGGTAAGCTATGGTAAATGGGATGAAATACTGATTTCACCTGCGCAGGAACAGTTATTTATAGAAACGATAAAAGCTAAGAATCCGACTTTACAGGCTTGAATCCATTTTTAGCGATGGATACTCCTTCTTTTCCGATACCAATAATCGAAACAATATTTAAAGGGAATTCCAGTAAAACGTGGGTGAAACTTAAGAAAAACAAAACACTTAAGCCTAAACTATAATCGTATAAATAAAATCCACAAGCAGCCAACCAAAGCACTACAACGGCAATAAAACGCATTTTTGGAACCTTGTGCCAACGAATGACCTCAGTTTTACTAAACCAGTTTAAATAATGATAGAGGTATGCAAAGGCAATGAAGCGCATGAGCATAATACCAACCGTAGAAAAGAATACAGAATTCCAAAAATAGTCTTTCGAATTGGTAGGAAAGGCATAGCGCAATGGAATCGCTTGTTGGTAATACTCATTAGTTTCATTCTCAACAATATATGACTCCGATAACCGCTTATCTAGTGAATCCTTGATCCGTTGCTTTTCAAGGAGTGGAAATCCATTATTTTCCTTTAAGACGAAAGAATCCAAGTATTGCTTATTGGTCATATATTGCTCATCGATCCACTTAAAATGATTCATTATTGAAACGTTGGTCATGAAAAACCCGTTTCCTTTGGCATAATAGGCATTTTCACCATACGAAGTGAGCTTATTCCCTTTGGAATTTACAGGGATAGCAAAAACCAAGACCATAGGAACAACAATAAAAGCTAGGATTTGCCATAAGCCAGATTTACTTCGAGATTTGAGCGCTCCGTAGAGCATAAATAAACCCGTAAACAAATAGACGTGAATGAGGGTGGGAACAAGGGATGTTAACGCAAACACTAAGGTATTCGATTCGTTCTCCGCAGCTCGTTCCGGGCTTAACCACCCTGCAACAAACACATATAAAAATGCAATAGCTAATAGCTTTATAATCGTATTCTTGATTAGGACAAAAAGAACTGAAGAAAACAAGGCAAAAACTAAGAGTTTATCAAACAAATTAAGTTCAACAAACGATTCGTAGATCTGCCAATCATATCCAAAATCACTCGCGAAAGCAGCGATAGAGAGAAGAACACCAATTACTAACAAAATGATAAAATCGTACTTTCCCTTTGAAAAATATTGTCGATCATGCAACCAACTAATTTCGGTTAAGTAATGTAACGGCCCCAAGAAAGCATAAGCCAACAAAAAGGTTTCAAAAGGCATGAAAAAGGCTAATGCGGCAGTAATTAACATTAGCCCGATGTTCACATAATTTATTTTATCTTCCCTAAGCAGTGACATTCGTGTTTTTTTTTCAAATATACCGAATATCATTCATTTTTTCGTTCTTCATCAAACCCAAGTTGAGTTGCATTTTTTCGAATACTTTTTGCGACAGAGGTTCCAAAATCATCCGCTTTGTTGTTGCTATTTTTTGATTGTTCTTCGATATAAGAAAGTCTTTTTTGATTCAACTCCGCAATTTCTTTTTGAACCTGTTGACGCTCCTTGGTTTTTTCTACTACCAGGGTTTTGATTTCCTCGTCAGTTTTTCCTTTTAATTCATCCGTTCTATCCTCCGCCTTCAACTTGGTTAATACCGTAGAATCTGCGGCAACAGCATCCACTAAATCCCAATCTCCGTTCCAATAATAGGTACTTCCTTTGGCCACAGCGCGCTCCACCATTACGGCTTCATTAAGGGTCTTTGCATTATCATCTTGCATGACCTGTTTATTTTTTTTGGCCGCCCCTGAAAAACCATAAGAAACATAGGTGCCATTCAGCTTGTAATTATACGTTTGAATTAAAGAATCATAGGGTGTAGCTATGTAAGATATGGCTTGATCACTGTTTATGTTAAAAAAATCCCCACCTGAACAGGTTGCCCCATCTTGCCAGAATGTACGCACGCCTTCATCGTATGGACCGCAAAAGATGGTACTTACAAGTACACCTTTTGTTTTAGCAAGCGCACAGGCTTCTTTGTACGATATAGGCCCTTGATTAAAAGGTTCATTGCCAGCGATGTATATTAATTTTAAATCCGTTGAATTGTCTGACCAACTTAAGTCGATTAAAGACTTTTGAATAACCGCACCACAAAATTCATCCCCGCCATTCGTCCGTAAACCAAAAAGCTTTTCTGAAACCAAATCTAGATCTTTGGTGAAATTCAATTGTTGTCGAATATAATTGTCTTTTATGTTCAGGGATTGATTCCCATAATCGTACATGGCAATTTCTAAATCTGGCGAAGCGCCTTGATAGGTTAATTTAGCAACCTCATTAACAATCGCCCAAATCTTAGACTTTGCTTGATTCAATAGTCCATCCATACTGTTGGAGGTATCGAATAATATTACAAGTTGAACTTTACGTTTTCCCGTTTGCGCAACGGAACAAAAAACAAGATGTAAACTAAAAATGGATAAGAAAATGTACTTCATGGCTATTTAATTTGCCATCGGGTACACCCTAGATATGAATTGGTTCAATGCGGAGTAAAAAAACCAAGTGCCATGCGATAACTTTCCAGTCCAAATCCCATTACCAAGCCAATACAAACTGGTGTTAATAAGGATTCATGTCGGAACGATTCCCTAGACGCTACATTTGAAATATGCACTTCAATAACGGGCGTCTCAATGGCAGCAATACAATCCCGTATGGCGACGCTGGTATGGGTATA
>JAIXRD010000284.1 GCA_027485365.1 Cryomorphaceae bacterium
GAGCGAAGAAGAGGTATGGGAAACCGTTGCAATGCGCTACGATGGGTTAAAACGTCTTCTGGAACTTGTCCCGGAAGTGCGCATGGGATATGAAGCTTGTGGATCCTGGGATTTATTAGATAAAAACGAACACTTATCCACCGACTTTTTAGCGTATTTAAACGATAATATTCAAAAAATCTCAGGGCAAGCATCGTGTTATGCTGAAGACCATGAAATGCTCGAAAAATCTGGAATACACGGGTTTAATTTTGCATTTAAAAACCGCTTAGAAGGCAGTATACAAACCGACCAATTAATTGATTCATTGCATGCATCTTGCATTGCAGCAGGAATTAAATTCTTGTATGGAACGCCTGTAGAATCCATAGATTCGGGCGAACTTCTCACCCCATATGGCACCTTACATGCAAATCAAGTTGTTGTCTGCACTAATGGCTTTGCGTCAAACCTATTGCCCTTGGATGTAACTCCCGCTCGGGCGCAAGTATTGGTAACTACTCCGATCGATGACTTAACCATTCATGGGACCTTTCATTTTGATGAAGGATATTATTACTTCAGGAACATTGGAAATCGAATACTCTTTGGTGGGGGAAGAAACTTGGATTTCATCGGAGAGCAAACCCTCTCGATGGAACCCACTGCCCGCATTCAAAACCATCTTATTTCCTTACTCCAAACGAACATTATCCCCGGTAAATCGTTTGAAATAGCATACCAATGGGCAGGAACAATGGGTCTTGGAACGTCGAAGAAACCCATCATAAAACGCATTGACAAACACACGGTTGTTGGGGTAAGAATGGGTGGAATGGGTGTTGCTATTGGTTCATTGGTAGGAGAAAAATTGAGTAAAATCGTATTAGATGAGTGAGCAGAACGAACCGTTTATTAACCCGATTGATCCGGAGAAAATTGCAGAAAATCCTGGACTTCTTCCCTATGCGCATCATGCGGGAAGTATGCCGATCAAACCGGAAGATGAAGGTAAACTAAAAAGTCGGGCACTTCGGGCAATGGAATACCAAACGGATGTGCAACTCAAGCAAATTTACGATCAAATTCAACTATTGGCAGTTCAAGCGAAAAGCATTCAAGAGCGAAAGGAAATTTCTGAAATGATTTATCGCTGTAATTTAAAGTTTGAACCCTTGATTCACCACACTTATCATTTGTATCAAAAGGAATCGGAGTATTTATTATCCTTGGTAGCACCTGAAGATTGGGGCAGAAGCAAAACCAGTTTAGTGTACTTAGCGACGGTTAAATTACTTTCAGATCATACCTGGGAAATCCTTAAAAAGTCGGACGCATTCAACCTGTATTAATGGAGTACCTTTTACTCATTCTCTCCTTAATTTTCATTATTCTTGGCTATGTTGGGGCTTTTGTACCGGGATTAAGCGGACCACCCTTAGCATGGGTAGCAATACTACTTAGTTACTTTGTCACTAACATTCAACTTCCATTATGGATAGTAATTGTCACAGGTGTCATTGCCGGATTAAGTTTGTTATTAGAATGGATTATTCCAGCCTACGGAACCAAGATTTTCAAAGGTTCTAAATACGGGGTTCGTGGGTCCTATGTTGGGATGATTATCGGAATCATTGTGCCTATACCATTCGGATTTTTAATTGGTCCATTCGTAGGCGCTTATGTTGGAGAACTTTATATGGACTACAAAGACCAAGGCAGGGCATTAAAAGCAGCTTTTGGCACCTTTATTGGGTTTCTGATCGCTATACTGATAAACTTTGCAGTGGTGAGTTTGATAGGCTTAGTTTGGGGGTATTATGTAATTGGGTTATTGGTTAGATAAAATAATCCGCATACTGCTATCGAATAAACACCCACCGGTTCTCATTAGATGACGAGGCATCAAAACGGTACCCATCCAAATCAAATCCTTGCAAATCTGAAAGATTCTCAATCCGATGTTCAATGATAAATCGAGCCATCTTTCCGCGTGCGTTCTTGGCATACATCATCACCACCTTAGGGTTACCCTCATTCTCCTCCATAAATACCGGGGTAATCACCTTGTCTTTGTCCCAAAACGGAAGCACTACTTTACTGTATTCATCTGATGCTAAATTCACTAAAACATCCGTATCTTTTTTCAAATGCTTCGCGATCTTTTCTCCCCAAAACTGATATAAATTCTCCGCTTTCTTTACGGGTAATTTAGTCTTCATTTCCAAGCGATAGGGAGCCACTAAATCGTTAGGATTTAATATCCCGTACAATCCAGAAAGGATGCGTAAGCGATCAGAAAGCACGTCATTAAACTCATCTGCAAGAGTATCAATGGCCAAACCTCGGTATACTTCCCCATCAAACATTTCTACCGCTCGATATAAGAAATTGTGATCCCATAGTTTTATCATTTGTTTGGACTCACTCGCCAATTTAGCAGAAATACTCATTAAATCAACGAGTTCTCCATGGGTGCATTTCGCTAAGGACCGATGCACTAATTTGGCCTCTGCCAAAAACGGCGGAACACTCAGTCGATCATGGTCATTAAAAACATGTTTTCGTAAATTCTTAGCAGGAGATATTAAAATTTTAAAGCGCATATTATTTAGAAATTAACAACGCATTTAGAGTTTTCAACGAATGCGAATTTCAAACAAATTTACGCTATCTTTCCACCGCTAAATCAAAATATGAAAAAACTTTTACTCCTACTTCTGCCATTGGTACCAATGCAACTTATGGCTCAACAATCTGAATTTTATGGCAACTTTACTCCAACGGTTAGTCATTTGGTTCCGGTTAGTCCAAAAGATGCACAGCCAAATACAGTTGTTATTAAACCAAACTTTAAAGGGCGTGAAGAAGCCATTCTAGACCAATCACAAACGCACAATCCAGACTGGGTTTGGCAACAACATGAATCAACAGAAAAAACAGCCAGCGCTACCATCGTTTGGCAAGGGAATGGACTTGGTCAAAACATGTCGCCTCCAGACCCAACGGTGGACGCAGACAGTTTAGTTGCTATTGCATCAACCAACTCTGGAGGTGGTGCAGTTTACCGTATTTTTAACAAACTAACGGGTGCCACCATTGCCGGTTCATTAACTATGCAATCCTTGGGAGGTCCCGCAGGATTGGGAGACCCTATCGTGCTTTATTACAAACCTGCTCGTCGTTGGTTTTTAATGGAATTCTCCAATACAGGAAATAAATTACTTCTTCATGTATCACAAACAAGCAATCCACAAGGTGCATACCATACCTACCAATTCACTTGCCCATCATTTCCTGACTACCCAAAATGGGGCTTCTCTCCGACCTCAGATGCATTTTTAGTTTCTACCAATGAGGGTGGACCTCCACGCATTTATGCAATGAAATTAAGCAACCTATTAACAGGAGCAGCTTCTCCGTTCATTGGGATTCCAATTGGGTATTCATTAAATGGTTTTGGTTTTCAATCCATCACGCCAGTTGATATCGAAGGCGACCTTGCGGCACCCGCAGGAATGAAACCTTTGTTTATTCGTCACCGCGATGATGAATCGCACTCCAATGGTTCTCCAGACAGCCCTACCAACGATTGGATTGAATTGTGGGAAATGACCATCAATTGGAACAATACCACCGCTACGGTAGCTAAAATTCAAGACATTTCCATTGCTGAAATCGACTCGAAGTTGTGTGGTCTTACTAGCTTTACGTGTGTGCCGCAACCTGGAACGACCGTAAAACTTGACCCACTTCGTGAAACGGTTATGTTTAAAGCACCGATGCGTGTTTTCAATGGCCATCAAACCATCCTTGCATGTTTAGCAACGGATGTGAATGGAAGTGACCGAGCAGGTGTTCGATGGTGCGAACTTCGTCGACCAAGTGGAAGTATTGCAGCCAACTGGACTCTGTATCAAGAAGGAACCTATGCGCCTGGTACAACCAACCGATTTATGCCAGCCATAAACATCGATAAGCATGGAAATATTATCATGGCTTATTCTACCTCTAGCAATACAGCGGGTGACTTTCCTTCCATCAAAATGACCGGAAGAAAGCCTTGTGATCCACTTGGACAAATGACCATGGCAGAAACTACAATAATTGCTGGAGCTTCTTCTAAGACTAGCGATACGCGATGGGGAGATTATCACCACATGGCAATTGACGATTTTGACGGGGAAACCTTTTATTATACGGGTGTTTACCGCGATGCAAACTCTACAAGAACACGCGTTGCCGCTATAAAAATGAATCCCGATGCAAACGACGCCAGTGTAACGAACGCCTTTGTAGTTAATCCAGCAACCTTATGTGGAGCCACTACACAGATTGGGGTGATCGTTCAAAATATGGGAACAGCACCCATTACCTCAGGAACCTTTACTTGGCAAGTTGGAAATGGTGCACCTACGAGTGTATCATATAACTCTAACCAACTGAATGCGTTGAATTCAACGGACACCATTTTTGTTACCATTTCTGGATTGGTTGCAGGAAATAATACCGTGGTACTATCCATATCGGGAGTTAATGGGATTTCCCCAGACGAAAATGCGTGCAACAATGCGTTCACGATGACATTAGCGATTGGAGCTAATCTACTCAATGTAGCATATGTTATAAATAACACCCCAAGTTGTACTGGAAGTAACGGTCAAATTACACTTACGGCTACCGGAGGTACAGGACCATACACCTACTCGATCAATGGAGGGGCTGCACAAGGAAATGGCGTGTTTTCCAATCTACCAGCCGGTGTAATCAATTACACGGTAAACGACGCCAATGCATGTGCCGGACAAGGAACCTTTACCTTGAATCCACCGGTGAGCATTACGGCAACCGCTACGCCATCACAAATTCAGTGCAACGGCCAAAGTAACGGAAGCATACAGTTGAGTGCTTCAGGTGGACAAGCAGCTTATACCTATTCACAAAATGGGGTAACGTATCAAGCATCCAATTCATTTACTGGATTGAGTGCGGGTACTTATACCTTATATGCAAAAGATGCAAACGGTTGTGTAGGTACCGTTTCTGCCACCATTACTGAACCGACAGCCATTTCGTTAAATGCAGTTCCTACCGCTATTACTTGTTTTGGAGAAACGAACGGCAGTGTGATAGCAACCGCCACAGGTGGAACCGGAGCGCTAACCTATAACATCAATGGTGGAGCCTATGGAAACGGGAATACCTTTAGCAATCTTGGCGCTGGAACCTATACGGTTGGTGTTCAAGATGCCAATGGTTGTGTGCAAACATTCCAAACTACGGTAGTAGAACCAACGCAAATCGTTGCTTCGGCGGTGGCCACCCCATCAACGGGTGCGAACGGAACCGTAACCGCAAGTGCTACGGGTGGCAACATGCCATATACTTATAGCATCAACGGGATTAATTTTTACTCCGGGGTGTTGTTCAGCAATTTAGCGCCAGGAACTTATACGGTATCTGTAAAAGATGTGAATGGGTGCATTGGAACGGTTCAAGTGACTGTAGAAGAAACTCAAGGCTTGGAAGATGAAGATGGATTTGAGGTTAGTTTACTCTATCCGAATCCAAATCAAGGGGTATTTGAATTGGAAATTCAAGGTGTAATCGGAGATGTGGTAGATTGTAAGTTATTCACGACGGATGGCAAACTGGTATCAAGCTTCCAATTGGGTGCTGTAAATGGCGTAGCAAAAAATACCATTGAGATGTCACACAAATTGGCTGCTGGAAGCTACTTCATTGGAGTTTACAACCAACAACGTGCAGAGATCATCCGTTTCGTTCGCGAATAATCCAACCAAGAACAATGGGTTATTGTCCACTTATTTGAGCTCAAATAAGTACTTTTGACGTTCATGCAAAACGAGCGTAAATTAATCATAGCAATCGATGGCTATGCCTCCAGTGGAAAAAGTACCTTAGCCAAAGCCTTAGCTGATGCACTTGGCTACGTTTTCATAGACACCGGAGCCATGTATCGAGGTGTCGCCTATTTTACTGTCATCA
>JAIXRD010000283.1 GCA_027485365.1 Cryomorphaceae bacterium
TCAAAGGTCAGTATGGGCTTGATTTACAGGGATTATCAACGCGATTTTTATTCTTTCTACAATGCAGGGTTTTCAGAGGGTAGCAATACCCAGAACGAACGGGGATTGTATGCTGGTTTGAAAATGAAATTCAACCCCGCATGGAGCCTTAATGCCTATATGGATGTTTTCAAATTTCCGTGGATGAAATTTGGGGTTGATGCTCCGAGTCAAGGCCATGAATTCTTAATTCAACCAATCTATAAACCGAACAAAATATTTGAAATTTATTTTAGGTTCAGACAGCAATTACGAGAAAAAAATAGTTCGATATATGCCGGTGCTGTTACGCCTATTGAACCGTTCGTACAGCGTAATTATCGTTTAAATCTGTCATATGTAATCAGTGAGGCATTTACTTTTAAAAGTAGGGTGGAGTTTCTAACCATAAATAGTCAGAGTAAGGGATTTCAACACGGTATGTTAATTACTCAAGATTTACTTTGGAAACCTAAAAGCTCACCTATTGATCTATCCATTAGATATGCGTTGTTTGATACCGATGGATATGACACACGAATTTATTCTTTTGAAAACAATGCCCTCTATGTCTTTGCTGTTCCTGCATACTATTATCAAGGAAGTCGAGCCTACATCTTGTTTAGATATTCGTTTTTACGCCATTGTGATCTTTGGGTCCGATACGGAGTGTTTTTATATAATAACCGATTTGTTATAAGTTCCGGCGCTGAACAAATCAATGGAAGTAGAAAATCTGACCTAGTAATTCAACTAAGAATTTCACTTTAATTTTTTTTGTTACGTATTTGAATGAATTGCGTTATTCAAAATAACAGGACTGCAAGCCTGTATTGTTTAACCCTAAATCTAAGTAATTATGTCAGCTTCTCTCCTTTATTTTGACAGGTTCGGAAAACCGGAAGATGAATTAGCAATCATTGAACGTGCAAAACGAAACCCTGAGCATTTTGCGCCCTTGTATAAAAAATATCATGAGGCAATTTTTAAATACGTAATCAAGCGAGTAGATGAAGAGGAGTCAGCATATGATATCACTTCATGCGTATTCATTAAAGCGCTAACGAACTTGCCTAAATACGAGTATCGTGGTATTCCATTTTCTTCTTGGTTATTTCGTATTGCTAAAAGCGAACTTTATCAGTCCTTTCGTGATAAAAAGGCGCAGCGTACGGTAAGCATTGATTCAATGCAATTAGGAAAGGTAATGGAAGAGTTTCAGTTGGATGAATCTGAGCACAAAAGAGATGTACTATTGAAGGTTCTCCCTTTGTTAAAAGAAAGTCAATTGCAGCTTATTGAGATGAGATTTTTTGAGAAAAGATCCTTTAGAGAGATGGGGGAAATCTTGGAATTAACCGAAAACAACGCAAAAGTGAAAACATTTAGAGCCTTGATTAAGCTTAAAGAGCTCTATGCAAAACATAACAATCAAAAATAACACGGTATGACTAAACTTCTAATTGACAGACAGTTGCCATCAAGCGAATCCATTGCTACACGTAGAAATTTCAATGCAATCCTTGATGGGTTACCGAAGAAAAAAACAATCAATAGCCCCTGGTTTTATGGGGCTATTGGTTTTTCTACGGTTTTCCTATTAATTCTTTTAAACTTTTTTATATAGAAAACAGTTACTTTTACTATCTTAGCATCATGAATAGAATTTATATAAAATTCATAGTGCTGTTTTGCATAATATTGGGCTTTAATGCTTCTGCTCAACGCATCAATTTTAATACCCAAAAAAATTGGTCGCTCAACAAAAAAGAGCTACTAATAAGCTTTGGTCCGACGCAGTTTTTGGGTGATTTAGGTGGGGCTAATTCGTCAAATTACGACTATTCCTTGAAAGATTGGGATTGGCAAGCGCTTGGTGGAAATGCTGGGATTGGATATCGATTTCGTTTTCACCCAAAGTTCGCAACAACCAGCAACTTAAGTTATTTAATGTTGCGAGGGGATGACAAATACTCTGAAGAGTATGTTAGGTTTCACAGAAATTTACATTTCCGAACCCATATGGTTGAATTTCAACAGCGTTTAGAATTTATTTTGAAAAAAAAAAAAAAATTCGCTCCAGCATATAATCTTCCAGGTGCTCGAGGAGGAAAACGAAGAAATCAACAATATTATGTGTTCGGTGGAGTAGGTGCTTCTTTTTTCATTCCTCAAGCTAAATATCAAGACAGCTGGGTTGCATTGCGGCCATTAAAAACTGAAGGTCAGTCAAAACCATATTCGCCAATCGCTTTCACTGTTCCAGCAGGGTTTGGATTTAGAGTAGGTTTGGGCGCTCAATGGAGAATCGGCTTAGAAGCTACATACAACATGGTCTTTTCTGATTATGTGGATGATGTATCAACTGTTTACGCAGATCCCAACAGCTTTACCGATCCTGCCGCTGCCTTTTTGTCAAACCCATCAGATCCGTCTATTACCGTAGGGATTCCTAATGGAAGCGTTGGAGGTTATAATTGGTTTGGTGCAGGGTATCAACGTGGAGACAATAAACAAAGAGATTCATATTATCGCCTAAATATAGTTCTTGCAAAGAATTTGACATACAAGGATTATGGCCGTCAGCGTATTAAAACCACTGGATCAAATCTGACAGGAAAGAAAATACGCTAATTCGATGTATCGATTTTTTCGGTCTCTGCTTTTTATTCTTTCCCCTGAGCGAGCTCACTATGTTTCCGTTAGCTTGATCAAGTTTGTATTAGCTGTTCCTCTGTTAAGGAACTTATTAAAATCGAAACCAGATGATCCCTCATTAAATCGAACCTTGTTCGGTTTGAAATTTTCCAATCCGATAGGTTTAGCTGCTGGTTTTGATAAAGATGCACGTTGTTTTCAAGAAATGGGCGCCTTAGGCTTCGGTTTTGTTGAAATCGGTACCGTCACTCCATTACCGCAATCAGGCAATCCAAAACCAAGACTTTTTCGCTTAAAATCAGATCAAGCCATCATTAATCGCATGGGCTTTAATAACGAAGGCGTAATAAGTGTTGCAGAACACTTGGCATCCCGTGATTCTTCATCTCGGTTAATTATCGGAGGAAATATTGGTAAGAATAAGTGGACTCCCAATGAAAAAGCCACTGAAGATTACTTAAAAGTGTTTACGGAATTATATCCACACGTTGATTATTTTGCAGTAAATGTTTCATCACCCAATACGGAAAATTTAAGAGCATTGCAGGATAAAGAGCCCTTGTTGAACCTTTTAAGTGCACTTAAAAATCTAAATTTAGAACTTGGCTCCCCAAAGCCAATTTTACTTAAGATTGCTCCGGATCTAAGCAATGAACAATTGGATGATATTGTAGAAATTGCGCGGACTTTACCATTAGATGGAATAATTGCAACAAATACTACAATTAGCCGCAATGGTCTAAAAGCGTCATCGGAATTAATTTCAAGTATTGGCGCCGGTGGGCTTTCTGGTAAACCAATTACTGAGCGCTCTACGGAGGTAATTAGATATCTACATAATCAATTGGGAGAGGTCATACCTATAATAGGCGTAGGAGGAATTCACAGCAAAGAGGATGCCTTAGAAAAATTAGCTGCTGGTGCATCGTTGGTACAATTGTATACAGGGTTTATTTATGAAGGTCCTACATTAATAGCGGATATAAAGCAAGCATTAATCAAGCGTGGATAGAGCTCGAATCCATATAACCGAGTGCCCACGAGATGCAATGCAGGGAATAAAGGACTTTATTCCTACACATCTGAAGGTTGAATATCTAAATGCCTTGCTTAACTGTGGGTTTGATCGCTTAGATTTTGGGAGCTTTGTTTCTCCTAAAGCTATTCCTCAACTCGTTGATACCTCAGAAGTTGTTGGACAATTGATTGAATCTGATACCAAATTGTTAGCAATCATTGCGAATGAAAAAGGAATGGAACAGGCGCTTAGTTTTGAGCGGATTTCATTTCTTGGGTATCCGTTTTCTATCTCAGAACAGTTTCAGTTGCGAAATACCAATACGAGCATTCAAGAATCGAAAATTCGCTTAAAGCGGATGGTAACGGAAGTTCATTCGGCAAAGCGTGAGCTCATGCTTTACCTTTCTATGGGTTTTGGTAATCCATATGGAGATCCTTGGTCGCTTTCTTTGATTCTAGATTACGCGAGGGAATTGCATGAAGAGTTTGGTATTTCACACATCGCCCTTTCTGATACGATTGGAGCCGCGACACCCTCGGTTTTGAATGAAGTGTTTGAGTTAGTTTCTGAAAAATTACCTACCATTGAAATAGGGGTACATTTACATACCGTACCGAGTAATGCTTCTCAACTAATTCAGTCTGCAATGCGCGCAGGTTGCCAACATTTTGACAGCGCGATGATGGGAATTGGCGGTTGCCCAATGGCCACCAATGTTTTAACGGGGAATTTAGCAACTGAAACCTTAATAGCACATTGCGTTGAACATCAAGTGAACACTGGAATAGATATGGATGCAATGCAATACGCTCAAGAAAAAGCAGCATCAATTTTTAATTTTTATCATTAAATGAAAGAAAATAAGCAGGAAGTAATAAAGGGCAGAACCGCGATAAATAAAAAGTTGATAATAGGTATTGGAGCCTTGGTTTTATTTGCTTTGGTATTAGTCCTTTGGTTTTGTAATTCTGGTAATTCCCCTAAACCGATAGAGAAAAAATTAACTAAGCAAGAAATTTATACGGATTTTGGATTAAATAAATTTAGCAGTGATATTGAATTAGAACTGCTTAAAGAATTGAGAATTTGCGATACCACTCGTGTGGGGGATGAATTTGGAGCGTGTTCACCAAAATTCTTTAGGTTTTTTAAATTGAGTAAAGATAAACCCTTGCGTGATGGATTTATGCTCTTAATTAATGGAATTGCTTTTCAAGATCCTGAAGCAAAATTTCCAATTCGTCGTTTGTTGATTTTTGAACGTGAAGGGGGCAAGCTTGTTGCGGTTAATAAGTTTAAAGGGAATTTAATTGAAACGCGAGAAGTTAAGGATTCTCCCTATCAAGACATTGTGATTCGATTTAAATTGGATCAATATAATGAAAAATATCATGTGCTTTATTCATGGAAAAAGAACCGTTATCAATTAAAACAATGCGAGAAACTGGTCTATTGGGACGAGACTCAAATGAAGTTTGTAGGGGGTGCTGTATTAGCCTCTAAAATGGATTCCGTTTCACGAGAAGTAGAAAAAATTCTTATTGAAGAAAACCTAGTTTTTTAGAAATCCTCGATTGCTCCCAAGCCAAACAGCGCAAAGTCCAATTTACTTGGATCATCAGGAATTAGGTGTTTCGCAAATTCATGTAACAATTGGCTACTTTTCCAATCGTTTTGGGTGCGATCTAAAATCCCAAGTTTTCTCGCAATATTTCCAGTGTGAACGTCTAATGGAATGTGTAAATCTTTTGGCGAAAGTGTTTTCCAAATACCAAAATCTACCCCTTTTGCATTCGAGCGAACCATCCATCGTAAGTACATGTTAAGGCGTTTACATGCGCTATTGATCATTGGATTTGAAAGATGCTTTGTGCTTCTTGAAAGATGCGGCGTTTCAAGCATGGCGTTTCGAAAGTTAGTTAAAGATACCTCTATGCCATCAGCTGATGTTTTTTTGAAGGTGGCCTCTAATCCATCTGCTTCATATATACTTCGTAGGGCGTGAATAAAAAATACTAGATCCTCCTCTGAAAAGGTACGGTGTACGAATTTCAACGTTCGATTTGCATTGAAATTCATTACGTAATCATACGGAGACTCGCCAAGCAATGCCACAAGTTGGTTACCGCTTTTAATGATTGATTTTCGATTTCCCCAAGCAATAGTCGCAACCAATAAACCAATAATCTCAATGTCTTCTTTCAGTTTAAATTGATGTGGAATAGATATGGGGTCATCCTCAATGAAACTTAAGCTTTCAAATTGATCAGCCTTCGTAAGAAGAAATTCGTTTAGTTCACTCTTGGTCATACCATGAGTCCATCCTGCATTTGAAGCATACGGTCGGCTTGCTTAGCTAGATGTTGGTTGTGAGTTACAATAACAAAGGTTTGATTCAGTTCCTCTCGCAACTTGAAGAATAATTCATGTAACTCATTGGCATTTTGAGTATCAAGATTACCTGAAGGCTCATCAGCAAACACAATATTGGGTTGGTTTACTAGGGCTCTACATACCGCAATACGCTGTTGTTCCCCGCCTGAAATTTCATTCGGCCTATGGCTGGCTCGGTCCTGGAGTCCTACTTTTTCAAGGAGTGAGAACGCTTTTTCACGCGCATCTTTTTTAGAGAGCCCTTGAATCATGGCGGGAATCATAATATTCTCTATGGCATCGAATTCGGGGAGGAGTTGATGGAATTGGAAAACAAATCCAATCTTACGATTTCTAAAATTCGAAAGTTCTCGTTGTGATAATTTAAAGGGGTTAACTCCATCAATAGTAAAGGTTCCATCGTCCGGACGATCAAGGGTACCCAATATTTGCAACAAGGTGGTTTTTCCTGCACCCGATGAACCAACTATAGATACAATCTCACCTGCATTTACTTCGAGCGAAATTCCTTTGAGAATTTCGAGCTCACCATATTTTTTTGTGAGATTAACTGCCTTAAGCATTGTTGTCTAAATGTAAATCATGACCCATTCGATCACGTTTGGTTTTTAAATAGGCATGGTTATGTAAGTTTCCTGGAATTTCAAGGGCAACATTTTCAACAATTTCTAGCCCATAACCAATTAAACCGGTTCGTTTCTTTGGGTTATTAGACATTAGCCTCATTTTCGTAATGCCTAGCTCTCTCAGCATTTGAGCTCCAACCCCATAGTCACGTTCATCGGCCTTAAAACCAAGTTCGATATTTGCTTCAATGGTATCCATGCCCTGTTCCTGCAGTTTGTATGCTTTGAGTTTATTTGCTAAGCCAATTCCTCGTCCTTCTTGGTTCATGTATACGATTACACCTTTCCCTTCCTTTTCTATCATCTCCATTGCTTTATGCAATTGAGGTCCGCAATCACATCGGCACGATCCAAAAATATCCCCGGTTAAACATGAAGAGTGAACCCTCACTAACACGGGCTCATCCTTATCCCAGGTTCCCTTTACTAACACCAAGTGATCTTGATCGGTATTTTTATCCTTAAATGCATGCAATTGAAAATCCCCAAAGGTTGTTGGAAGGTTAACATCTACGATGGGTTCAACGTGTATTTCATGTGCAATTCGATACTTGATGAGTTCCTCAATACTGATAATTTTCAGGTCAAATCTTTTAGCAATTTCAACCAATTGAGGAAGTCGAGCCATCGTGCCATCCTCATTCAATATTTCAACAATGACACCAGCCTCTTCAAATCCGGCCATTCTAGATAGATCAACGGCTGCTTCCGTATGGCCAGCACGTCTTAACACACCACCTTTTTTTGCGCGTAAGGGGAAAATATGACCGGGTTTACCCAATTCTTCTGGGCGAATATTTTCGTCAATTAAAGCCAATATTGTTTTCGAACGATCGCTTACGGAAATACCAGTTGTACATCCATGACCGATTAAGTCAATACTAACCGTGAATGGAGTTTCATAGGCGGCGGAGTTATTTCGCACCATTAATTCTAAGCCTAATTCATCACAGCGATCTTCACTTAAAGGCGCACAAATCAAACCCCTGCCATGTGTTGCCATAAAATTTACAACTTCAGTAGATGCATTTCTTGCAGCTGTTAAAAAATCACCTTCATTTTCTCGATCCTCGTCATCAACAACGATGATTACTTTACCATTACGAATTTCTTCAATGGCCTCCTCAATGGTATTTAATTGATATGACATTATGCGTTTTGGGGTATGTGTTTAAGTGTTTCAAGTAGGTAGGACCAAAATTTTTGAACGGAAGATATTTGTACTTTTTCATCCGGAGAGTGTGCTGCTCGAATGTTTGGTCCGAACGATATCATTTCAACTCCAGGAAGATGTTTACCAAGAATGCCACATTCTAATCCGGCATGACAGGCTTTTACGTTTGGTGATTCATTAAATAGTTTCTTGTAAAGATCCTCCATCAGGGTGAGTATGCGTGAATTCCGGTTAGGTTCCCAGCCCGGATAGTCACCTCCTTGTTCTACGGTTGCACCCATATTCTCGAATGCTGAACGAATGGCCATGCTCACTTCTGATTTCGTGCTTTCTACCGAACTACGTTGCAGGGATTGTGTTGTAAAGGATCCTTCATGGATTATTACGCGCGCTAAACTGGAAGAGGCTTCTACAAGGTCTTTTATTTGGGGACTCATACGGAATACCCCGTTATGAACAGCACAAAGCGTGTTTAATATTTTTGTGCAATCTGAATCATTCATTGCATCACCACTGCTTACAACGGAAAAAAAAAAAAAAAAATGATCAGGTTCAATAATGATGTATTCTTGTTTTAAATTAGCAATCGTTTGAAGTAGTTTTTCTCTTGCTTCCTCACCATTTGCAACAGCGATTCTACACGTTGCTTCTCGTGGGATCGCATTTCGTAGACTGCCTCCATCAAAAGAAATTAATTGAACAGGGTATGATTGTTTCAATTCCCAAAGCAATCTGGCCATCCATTTATTGGCATTTCCACGGCCTTTATCGATATCCATACCTGAATGTCCTCCAAGTAATCCGCGGAGTTTAATTTTAAGTACTTCCCACTCCTTATGAATCGATGTTTCTTTGTATGAATAGGAGGTGTTTGTATCAATGCCTCCCGCGCAACCAATAGAAAGTTCATCGTCATCCTCGGTATCTAAATTCAGTAATATTTTGCCGTTTAGTAAGGTTCCATCGAGTTCTTTTGCGCCGGTCATTCCAGTTTCTTCATCGATGGTAAACAGGGCTTCCA
>JAIXRD010000207.1 GCA_027485365.1 Cryomorphaceae bacterium
AATGGATCCATTCACCTGATACGGACTGTTTGCCAAGGTCCATGTGGTGTTTTGGTAAATGCCACCAGACACATTGGTTTGCGCATTTAAGAAACCCGTTGATAAGAAGATTCCTGCACAAAAGATAATTAGTTTATTTTTCATACTCTTGTAACAAATTAGATCAAGAATGGTTGGGAGCAACACATATTATTTTAGGTTTTGGGTGATGTTTTTAACAATTTTTTTAATCGGTTTTTCCAATAAGATTTCAGCCCAAGAATTCAAACATACGCCGTTCATTGCGTATTCCTTTGGCCTACAAAAAATGGATTTTATTCATCAGCTGGCGGCAGGATTCCAAGGGAAGCACATGCGTCTTGAATTACAACACGGAGTTGGTCAACGCAACCTGGCTTCGGGCTTGGTGTTTAGTCAAACTGGGATTCAAAGTGCGTATTCTATTCAGCTTGATAAGGCTTCACTTCATCCATTCCTTCGCTATTCCTATGGTTTATTGGGTAAACCCTTCGGTTTTCAATATCACCGCGCAGAACTGGGCATGCTTTGCATTGTTGAATGGAGCAGGTTTACGAAGATTCCGTTCGACCTCACGTTTTCCAGTGGTTTAGGGAAGGGCCTTGAAATTCAAGCGGTAAACAATAGACACAGGTATTTAGACTATTCAATCAATTTGGGACTTCAGTATGCGTTTAGGTAGTTTGATGGGGGTATTGCTCGTACTTTGGGGCTGTTCCAAAGTCAATAATTCAACGACCAAGATTTTTGGTCACGCGGCAACAGGACTCCAAAATCCAAATGCAATTTACCATGATAATTCCTTGGATGCGATCCGCTATGCATCTTCCATATCCGGGTGCAGTGGGGTAGAAGTGGATGTTCGGATGGATGCACAAGGAAAACTCTGGTTGTTCCATGATGAGCTACTGGATGATGAAACGAATTTATCCGGGTCAGTTGAAGAGAAAACTACCGAAGAATTAGCGAGCGCTTACTATAACACAGTGAAAAAGGAACCCTTGCTTAAGCTGGATGCGGCGACTGCAGTAGAACTTTCAAAAGGGTATACCTTTCTAGATCTGAAAATACCCGGAATCTCGAAGGCTCAGGAATTAAAATCCGCACTGCTTGCCTTGGATTTCGACACCACTAAATTCGCGTTGATTGTGAGTTCCTTATCCTATGTGGATCTATTTAAGTCTGATTTTCAGGTTTTTCTTTCCATTAATGAAGTTACTGATTTAACCAGTGAATTGCTAGCTAATGAACCTGGACTCCGCGGTGTTTGTATTCGAAGTGCACAGATAACCAGAGAAGAAATTAATTTCTTAAAATCCATCAACAAAGAAGTAATTTGTTATGAGGTGCGATCTCCTAAAGGAATAAAAATGGCACTGGCTAAAAATCCGACCTATTTGCTTACGGACGACTTGAAACTAACCCTTGGACTTAGGTACTAGTGCTGGTTTTTTCGGATGCGCATGTTGATTATTTCAACAAACATGGAAAAGGCGAAACCAAAATAGATATATCCTTTAGGTACCTTGTGACCAAAAGATTCTGCAACTAAAAATACACCGATCATCAGAAGAAAACTCAAGGCAATCGTTTTGATCGTTGGGTTACGCTGTATGAAATCACTGATTATTCCGGAAAATCTAATCATTACCAGCATTGAGATTAAAACCGACAAATAAACGATAATGATTGGATTGGCGTGCAATTGGTCTTCCATGCCGTTTGTCATACCTATTGCTGAAATAACAGAATCAAAACTAAAAACCAAATCTACGAGCACTATTTGAGTAACTACACTGCCAAATGTTAATTCAGTTTTATCCTCTTTCTTTTCGTTTTTAGAAATGCTGTGATGCATCTCAATCGTACTTTTATAGATTAAAAATACCCCACCAACTAAAAGCACCATGTCTTCATAGTTAAATTCACCAAACCAGGGTTGATAAATCGGTTGAACCAGGTGAACCAAAAGACTTAGCAAGGCAAGTAATATAAAACGAATTACCAAAGCAAGTGTCAAACCTAATGTTCTTGCTTTGTTTTTGCTAGTTTTTACTTTTAGCTTATCTGTTATTATCGAAATAAAAATTATATTGTCTATTCCTAAAACGACTTCCAACACGGACAACAAGCCAAGGTACATCCATCCTTGCGGTTTTAATAATATTTCAAAGAATTCCATCATCTTACAAAAGTAAAAAAGTCTTTCAATGTGTGTGGAGATTGATTCGAATCGGTCTTGATTTCTAAACAATTAACATCCTCGGTGTAGAGCAAGGCGTGCATCGCATCATCAAGATCCACTACCTCTTGGCATTGACGATATTTCCATCCGTATTCCTGAGCAATTGTACCTTTAAGACCATGCGATGCTTCGAAAAAGCGACTTCGTTGCTCGGCATCCTTCGATCCATCAATAATCCTGAAAATCCCCCCTCCTTGATTATTTATAAGTATTATTTTCAAGTTTGGCGCTAAATCCCTTAATCGCAAGGCATTAGAGTCATACAAGTAAGATACATCGCCCGTAAGAAGAATGTTAAGTCCTTGGTCTTTGGAGGCATAACCGATGGCTGTACTCGTACTTCCGTCAATCCCACTGGTTCCGCGATTAGCAAAATACTGGCATCCTTTGATTGGATCAAATAACTGGCAATAACGGATAACCG
>JAIXRD010000222.1 GCA_027485365.1 Cryomorphaceae bacterium
AACCTTTCCTTTCTTGTCAACGCTAGAGTACGTGCTAAAAATAGCAGAAACCTCATCAGGATTTAAGGTAATATCTAAATTCTCTCGATCTTTTGGAAGACCTTTTTCGTCTTTAAACTTAAAGAACCCTTGAGCCAAGCCTTTTTTTCCGGCCTGCGAATACCCCATTAACATTAAATACGCACGATCTAAATCTTCAGAAGATTCTGTATTTAAAAACGGGTCAAAGGGATTATTTCCACCTTGTACGTCTGAACCCATATTTAGTACTGTTCTGTAAGGCTCTTTGAAGAAATCATCTGGAACATTCACCCATTGCTCAGCATCCTCAGACGACATACGACGATACAACTTTTCACGCGCGATTGAGTCTTTAACCCAAGTTACAAACTGACGGTATTCGTTATTTGAAATTTCGGATGCATCCATATAGAATGCTTGAACAGACACCGTTCGATTTCGGGTTGTGTGCAATCCCATGATATCCTTGTCATTTTGACCCGCCTGATAGGCGCCTGAGGGAATGTAAACCATTCCATAAGGCACTTTTCCTGGACCTAAAATGTCCGGATAGAAGGTGTCTCGCCCTTTAACCCCTACAAGATTTCCATCTACCGGGTCACACGACGCGAAGAACAAACCTGCTAATGCAAAAACAAAAATTCTTTTCATTTTATCCTTTTTTTGGTTCTAGTCATTTCCAAACAAAACTTGCTACAGGTTATTTGAGTTCGGGTATAACGTTTGAACAATAAAAATGGTTACATCTATAACTTAATTACCTAACCAACGAGGATGTGTTGAGTACGTCTTCGGTGGATTTTTTAAATAAAAACAATACCTTACAAAGAACTCATGAGAACCTCGAGAGATGCTTGAAAGCTTGTTTACCGTGATATCGTATGAATACCCACAGGTAAAGTTCTTGAATGCGTTGTACCCTAACATGATACCAATCGCGTCGGAAGTACGGTAAGTTAACCCTACATACCCAATTTCTTTACTGTCTTTCTTTAAGAAATATCGAGAATTAATGTCTACAGAATATTTCACTAAATCCGTACGCATCATCAAATTAAAATCAAGCGCTCCTGAAGCAATATTCGGCAACTTGTAGCCTCCCATTAAGTAATAGTGGCGAGCCGTTGAATAACCCGCAACACCAATTCCAGTTGCACTTCCAAGCATTTCAGATTCGCTTAAGTGAGTAGAGGAAAGACCTGCGTAGTAATTTCTTCCTTTTAAATACAATCCGAAGTTTAAATCTAAACTAATTGCACTAAAATCGTTACCAGGCAACGATGGGTCATTTAATGTTTGCGGTGGAATCCACGACGGGTTCATTGCATAGGACATCATTCCAACGCCAATTCCCGCACCAAGAACACCAACATTGCCTAAACTTATTGGATAAGAATAATTCAATAATAAATTATTTTGACGAGAAAAACCAATGGCATCATGATAAAAACTCAAACCTAAACCACCTGGGAAAAAGCGGTTCATGTTAGCAGCCACATTCAATACTGCTGAATTAGGCGCACCATTAACCTTGTCCCATTGATTGCGGTAAATGCTTGTTGCACATATACCATCATCCAACCCAGTTTCTCCTGGATTGATAGACATACGGTCATACATAAAATGCGTAAGTAACTTGTCTTGCTGACCGAACAATACGCCGGACGCTAAACAAATCACTAGAGATAAAATGTTGATTCTCAATAACATACTATTTAAACTTGCATTAGGTTAAGCACAATAAGCCCTTTGATTAGAGCCTAAAATGCACGCTAAGTTAACGAAAAAATTGAAAATCAAAAAAAATGTAAAAATTTCACAACTGCTATCCTAATTTTTGATAGGTCCGCCACCATAAATCGGGCAATTCATTTTGCATGGCATTTTCGTAGTCTTGTTGATCACATGGCACCAAGTGGTGCCGTTCAAATTTAACCTGTTCAGAGGGTGGGTAAGGTACTTCCATCCACCAGCGGTCGGATTTATTGCTCTTATAAAAGACTAATTCTTGAAACTCATTGTCCATTACGACAGTAAATCGCATATACTCTTTCTTGCTTCCAATTGGAAAATCTCCTTTCCGCGACTCAATTCCATCGATTAAATACCAAAGGGTATGGGCAACAATGGCCGAATCTTGTCCATGTGCATGCACGGGGTTAAAAATCCCAAAGCAAGAAAGCTTATCGGATATCCCGCTATATTTTGCAATTTGACAAAATTGTTCCACGGTAAAACCATTCGGATTACCTTCCTCCACAATGCGCTCAGAGGCTTTTAATGCCTCTAAATTCATTCCGATGATATCTGAATTCCTTAAAATAGGCTCAGCTAATTTAAAATCCGCATTAAATGCCCCTAAGCGACAAACATCAAAATAGAGCTTATCGTATAAATCAAGGTTCATTGGATTGTTTCTATTCGGTTGGAGCCCAATCGTTGCATGGTTAAACAAGTAACACGGCCTTCTGAGTAACAAGCTGCTTAAATATCCATCGCTTGTGATCTCTTCATCTGGTTTACCCAACGAAATTCGTTCATCTATCGCGCAAATGTTAATTAATTGCTCGGTCACTTCATACCCTACTGATACGGCGTGCAGTAGGTCCATTGAACCTCCAACTAATACTGGAATACAACTATTCTTTATTAACTCTCCTACCACCGTTTGAACGGCAAAGTAGGTGTCTGTCAAGCTTGCTCCCGGACTCATGTCTCCGAGGTCGTAGATTTTCATATTCCAATCTTGTCCGGGAAATAAGGAATAAAAGGCAGAACGAAAATCTAACATGGGCTGATTTTCTTCGCCTCTACCCCGGTATTCATTTACATGAAAGATACAAATGGAATTCCGTTCGATCTCCGTAATTGATTCAGGAAAAAAATGAATGTTATGATATAAGGCACCCTCTGTCGTATTTGCTGAGGCAGGGGGTTGAAAAAATAGCGTTAGGTCCAACATGATAAAAAATAAACAAAGGTATCTTCATTCTCAGGGGATGAACAGATGACCTTGAATTTTAATCCATAGACCAACGTGAATAACTCAAGAATTTAATACAGAACGAATATCTGGTTTAAAATACAACTCCGATTTTAACACTTTTCCATCTTCGCGATAGATCGGATTCCCATCCGCATCAAGTTTACTCATGTTCGAGCGTTGAATTTCAAGGAAGACCTCTTCAATCTTATGTTGAAGCCCGTGTCGCAATAAGGTGCCGCAAAGGATATATAATTGATCCCCCAATGCATCTGCAATTTCAACCATGTCGCCATGTTTGGTTGCTTCTAAGTACTCTTCGTTTTCTTCTTTCATTAACTCAAACCTCAAGCGAGAACCCGCTTCATCTAACAGGGTTGGCGTTTGATTATTCTCTATACCAAACGATGTGTGAAAAGTAGCTACGTGCCCTATTATCTCTTTAAATTCCATGATTAGTTATTTAATAATTGTCGCAAAGCCACATCAACCTTTTGCGCATTCGGTAAAATGGCTGCTTCTAGGTCTGAATTCAATGGAATTGCGGGAGTATCCACCGAACCAACAAGGGCAATCGGCGCATCGAGGGCTTGAAAACAATGTTGTTGAATTCTCCCTAACAAACTCAATCCAAAGGTACACTCCATTGATTCCTCCGTAACAATCATAATTTTCCCATGGCGATTGGCCAAGGAATACATTGCTTCCTCATCGATCGGGTTCAAGGAACGAAGGTCTAGGATTTCAACCTGTTGGGAATATTCTTTACATGCTTCGAGTGTCCAATAAACCCCTCTTCCATATGTAATCACTCCCACAGATTCACCGCTATTAATCAGGTCATTACTTGCTTCTTGCACAACACGAGCCTTACCAATAGGAATCACATAATACTCATCCGGTTCAATGGACATTGCTCCTTCCGTTCCAGGGATTTTTGACCAATATAGTCCTTTATGTTCTAGAATCACTACCGGGTTTGGGTCATAATATGCGGCTTTCATTAGTCCCTTTAAATCAGCACCCGTAGATGGGTAAATTACTTTTATCCCTCGGATATTCACCAATACCGACTCAACACTGGAAGAATGGTAGGGTCCGCCGGATCCATAAGCACCAATAGGCACACGAATCACCGCGCTTACCGGCCACTTACCATTGGATAAATAATAGCTGCGAGAGACTTCGGTAAACAACTGATTTAAGCCTGGCCAGATGTAATCTGCAAACTGAACTTCCACCATTGGCTTGAGGCCTACGGCAGACATTCCTACCGTTGAACCAATAATAAAGGCCTCTTGAATCGGCGTATTAAACACGCGGTGGTCACCAAATTGTTCAGCGAGCGTGGCTGCTTCACGAAATACGCCACCCAATCGACGACCTACATCTTGACCATACAACAAGGCCTCAGGATTAGCCTGCATAATTTCACGCACAGCAAACAAGGCAGAATCAACCATTACTGTTTTCTTCTTTCCTTGGGGTTCACGAATTCCTTGTTCCTCTGTTATCGGTGTCGGAGCAAAAATGAAATCTTGAATAGAATTCGGGTCTGGATCTTCCGCTGCTAAAGCCTCTGTATAGGCCTGTTCTACTTTTTTCCGCGAATTGGTTTCTGCTAGTATAAGATCTGCCAAGCCAAGTCCTGCTGCTTCGCAGGCCTTTTTAAGTTTGGGGAACGGATCTTGCAAGGCGGCCTCTTCTAAATCATCGCGATACCATTCTTTTCTCACTCCCGAAGTGTGATGGCCGAGCAAGGGTACCTTTGCATGAAAAACAAAAGGTCTGCGTTCTTTGCGTATGATTTCAATGATACGATTTAATTCGTGGTAACACGTTTCAAAATCTGAACCATCCACTGAAACAATTTCTAAACCATTCAATCCTTTGCAATATTCTGCAATGTTTTGGGCCCTTGTTTCCGCTGCATTGGCGGAGATATCCCATCCATTGTCTTGCACAAAAAAGATGATTGGCAGCTGTTTGAGGGTTGCCATTTGTAAGGCCTCTGAGACTTCTCCTTCAGTACATGATGCATCGCCAAGCGAACACACAACCACACCACCCGCATCCGATTCAGTCAGCAAATTCATTTTTTCCTTGTATTGTAAGCCCAAGGCTATTCCCGTGGTGGGAATCGCTTGCATTCCTGTGGCGGAGGATTGATGAATTATTTTAGGTTTGTCGTTGTCGTTAAGCGATGGGTGCGAATAATAGGTTCTTCCGCCTGAAAATGGATCTGTTTTTTTCGCGAATACTTGTAAAAAAAGAGATTCTGGAGACATTCCAATACTCAACAAGATGCTGTCATCACGATAATAAGGAGAAACCCAATCTCTTGGTTCTAATTGTAACCCTAACGCGATTTGAACGGCTTCATGGCCACGCGAAGTTGCATGCACATACTTGGCTGTTATTTCCTTATTTGCTTCTAATATTTCTGAGATGTGTTTGGCGTCACACATGACAGAAAAGGCCTTTAAAAGTATGTTTTTTTTCATAAACTAAATCTACGCAAATATACAACGGATTAATGAAGTCAGCTAACCGCTGAGCGCATAAGTTTAAGCGAAGTCTCCTCCGCGTTCATTGTAACTTGCATGCCAATTGGCAAGGTCCATTTATCCTTGACATGACCGATTGGAGCTCCCCAAATCACAGGAAAGGAATACCCTTTGAGTTGATGACGAACTACTTCTTCCAAGCTGAAGGATTCTAAGGGTTTCTCAGCATTGCAATCATTGAATTGTCCGAAAATGATACCCGAAATCTCATCAAATACACCCGCTAAGCGGAGCGAATTAAGCATGCGATCGATGCGATACGGTTCTTCATGCGTTTCTTCCAAGAATAAAATTTTTCCAGCACATGAAGGCCAATAAGGCGTTCCTAACAAGGAACAAAATACAGTAAGATTGCCGCCGATGAGCTCACCCGTGGCCTCACCGCTTTGCCAAGCACTAAACAATTGTAGTTGGGGAAACTCAGGTTTTTGAAACGAAACACCACCTCGGCAAACAACGTCTAGAAAGGAATTTAGTGAAAATCTTTCCCAACTTGAATTACCTACAGGACCATGAAATGTAATTAATCCTGTCTTTTGGTAGATTGCATTTAACAAACTAGTCATGTCACTAAACCCAAGGATGATTTTTTTTTTTTTTTTTTGCTGTTCATAATCTATTTTATCAAGTACCCTGCCGCAGCCCCAACCTCCTTTTACAAAAAGTATCGCTTTTATTAAGGGGTTTGAAACAAAGTCATTAAACTCATTGGCCCGATCTTCATCTGAACCGGAAAGATATCCAAAGGTTTTATTTACCGTCTGCCCTACGCTTACCTTAAACCCTTGTTGTTCCATAATTTGGATAAAACCGCTAAGTATTTTTGGGTCTCGCATGGCGCCAGCCATACCCATTATCGCAATAGTATCTCCTTTTACCAATCGCGCGGGATAGGTTGGTGTACCTTGTTCATTCAGCAGTTTCCCTATGACAGGTTTAGCACCAAAAAATGGAGGAAGGATTGAAAATGCGGATAAGGCCAACCCTGATTTTATAAAATTTCTACGCGCGGAGTTACTCATAATCAAAAATAACAAAACAATGTTTTGTTCGAATCATGAATTAACTTCTACCTGATAATTCAACGCCACGTTTAAAATCAGGAAACCAAGCTTATGATCAAGTCTAATGTTAAAAGTTAAAAATCACACCACCTGAAACCGGACTTAATTCTGGACCTTTTCCAGGTCTAAAGACATCCGTTAATCCATATTGGATAAACAATCCCACATTTCCATACCCGATTTGAGCATACGCATTCGCGGACAGCGAATTAAAATTGTAATCATCTTTTGTTTTTGCTACAAGCGGTTTCCCATCTTCCTCCCATTTGGTTTTCCAACTGGATGCGATTCGAACGCCACCAACTACCCCTAAGCTTAGATGCCAATTCTTTGATCCCTCTTTATTTGAATTAAACTCAAGCAGCAATGGAATTTGAAGATACGTTGAGCGCAATACATTCTTGTTGTAATTAACCGTGGTATTGTTAACGGCATAGATTGAATCGGCATTCGAAGCAATGTCTACATTCTTTTCTAGGCCATAGCGATTCCATTCAAAACCTAGGCCAGTTGTAACGCCCACGTATTCCTTATAAATCGGGAATCTCTTCTCCCACACATTAAATTGAAAATTGATGCTTTTCGCATAATCTAGCATTAGAAATGGTGCGTCTGCTTCCGTAACAAAGCGGTCGGATGAATTCATAAAACTATTGAGACCAATGCCAAATCCAGCCCAAGAAGCGTGTTCACCGCCATAAATAACCCCATCTGAATCCCTGTTCATGTTATTATCACCCCAATCGTCGTCGTTTTGTCTTTCTCGATCGGTTACGTCTTCATCAATGATTATCTTACGGTTGTCTTTCCCCCCACTGATCTCCTTCTCGATCACTACAATTCGTTTATTCCCCATTTTAACGCGCATGGTATCTGCAGGTTCTTCCATAAGAAGTACCGAGGGGTCCATACCATTAAAAACTGAATCGATGAATACTTCAACGCGCATATCCTTCTGCCCGCTTCTGATTTCGGAACCTATCCCATAGATTGATTTCATGTTAATTTCTATCAGGGAATCCATGGATTCTGTATCGGTAGAAAGAATTGTTGTATCGGTATTATTGATAATGATGATTTTTCGTGATTCACGAATTTGACCAAAAGCAAGTGAAGAAATGCTTAGAAATAAAAATAAGATGCGATTCATACGTAGTGATTTATTGGTTTGACGGCAGCATGGATAAAAAGTTACTGTTTTTATTTTTTTTATTCCATTCGAAGATAAAAGGTCCTAATTTAACTTGTGAGATAGAGCGGTCCTCGTGTCGTTTATATTTAATCCAAATTGATTGATTGAACCATTTTGTTTCGCGCTCCAATACCAAGGCATTGTCATCTCGAACGAAGACACGTTCAATTAAACGTTCTTTTATCCAGGAACGTAGGTTCTTGCTTTTACTGACTGGGCTTACTATCTCAGTAATTTCATTGGGTGGCGAATCCAGTGAATCACTTACTAACTCCGTTTGACTGAGCATGGGTTTGGTCTTTTGTTCAGTATGGGTGTCCGGGTGCAAGATACAGTCCCTGCTTGAAGAAATGACAATTCCTTTGATCGGCTGTGGAACCGATAATTCATGAGTGCCTTCAGGTGTTATAGTAGGTGATGGAAAATTCTGTTTAGCTGTTTGAGCTGGGTGGCTTGTTATTGCTTTTTCTTTAACCTTACTTGTAGGTTTACTTGACCCAATTTCATCGGATTTAAATGGAAAGAGAAATAGAATCAACCCAATAAATATTGCAGCTGCAGCTATTGAGGCGGTAAGCCACCATCGTGTAGGTTGCGACTTATACAACACACTTTTTTCAAGAAACTCGCACGCTTCAGGCACAAGATAGGTAGCCGAAATTTCGGTATGCATGGTTTTCCATGTGCTATTAGATTCGATTTGTTGTTCAATCCATTGCGCACCTGAATCATCCAACAATCCTTCTTTGTAGGAAAAAAGTAAATCTTGTTTTGGATCATTTAAAATCGACTCATGAGCAGGAAATCTCAAAAAATCTTTTGTACGAAGAGCAGACTCGCTGGGCATAAGCGTAGTTAGATCATAAGGAACCTCGATGTTGTTAACAAGGCAAAATGCTAAAAACTCATGTTTTGCCTCTTCAGACAAGGTTCCATCGAACAATTCTATGAACCACACTTCTATTGGAATATTTTGAAAGGTCATAGGATTAATTCTGGGTTAACTAACATGCTGCGCAACTTTTGCCGAGCTCGAAAAATATATACTTTCACCTGTTGCTCAGAAAGAGAAGTAATCGCCCCTATTTCTTCGTAGCTATATCCTTCATAATCTCTTAAGAGAATGACATGGCGTTGAATATCGGGCAATTTAGCAACCGCGTCTTCAAGCGTCTTCTTTAAATCAACGGCTTCGTTAAAAACCAGAGAATCGTTTGATGAGAGTTGCTCGCGAAAGGTGGCGTTTAATTTGGCCCTTCGGGCACGGTCTATAAGTGCATTACTAACAATTTGAAACAAATAGGCTTTAGCTTTACTTGCGTCAATTTGATCTTTCTTTATCCACAGTTTTTCAAATGCATCCTGAACAAGGTCTTTAGCCTGTTCGGAATCCCGTGTGTTTTTCAACGCGAACCGGTAGATCCCATCGGCAAAGCTATCTACCCATTCATTATATAATACACGACTCATTACTTAACTGACGACAAAGCACCCTAAAAGTTACTAGTACAATACTTTTATAGAAATGGATTTATCCGAAGTGAGATTTACCGAACACTCCTCAAAGGAAGGAATGGATAATATCGGTTTTTTATTGTTCGAGAAGCCGTATCCTTCGGTTGGAATTCCAAAGAAATTCTTGTCGCACTTATCGTTGTTGTTTTCATCGTGATAAATACAAACCCCGTATTTCTTTTCTGGTAAATTAAAGAAGGTACAACTCACCTCACTTCCTGTTGTTTTCTTGCGGATTTTTCGGCAAGTGCCTCCAACCGAAGCGTATTTAGAAGGCTCATCAAACAGGCCCACTTCAATAGAACCTTTTGTTCCAACAATTCCAGTGACCTTGACCGTTAGGTTGAACTCTTTTCCTTTTTTTTCAATTGGACTAAGCGACAAAAACAAAAAAGCCAACAATGAAAATCCTAAAAAACGCATATCAATCAGGCAATTCAGTTTTAAAAATTTTATCCCACCAAACAAAAATAGAAGAATAGTTACCGTCCAAGAGGGAATGATGATCGTCGTGATGTTTGGTTTTAGAAATCAGCGGAATTTTACTCAATATTGGCAAATTCAAATCGGAGTGCAAATGAATCTCTCGCAAATTGCGAATTGCTCCGAAAATAAGCACGGTGAAAATGGAGATGGGTGAAATCAATCCAACCACTAAAAACCCGAGCACCGGGCCAATAAATCCGAGCATCCATTCTAGCGGGTGGTTATACAAATATTCAAGTGGAAACGGGGGACTGGCACGGTGATGAATGGAGTGGATTTTACCTAAAAGGAATTTATTGACATGTAATAAGCGGTGATAAAAATAAAAGTACACATCTTCTACCAAGAAAATCCCCAGTACCTGCAGTGCTAAAACCCACCAGGAGGACCAGCTTGTTTCCAACCAAGGAAAAATTACATAGGACCCCACCCCAGCTAAAATCAGTAAGAGCGAGAAATTAAGTAAGTAAAGTGGCATGCGTTTCATGAAAATTCCTTTCTGATACTTTTTCTCTTGAATCCGGTATTTTTTAAACCAATCTGTATAGATAATAATTAAGGAGTATACCAAACCAAAGAGGTTATTTACCAACAACAATCCCAGGATTAACATGCTAAAGGTTAATGCATTCATCGGAGTGCAAATAAGTTATACATTTTCGAATTTTCAAGTCCTTCCTCTTGTTCAACTACCTGACGTGTAAACCCCTGTTTATTTAGTAATTGCTTTACTTGTTCGAGTCTTCCGTGTTCGTCATGTACTTCAATCACCATGGATTTAATTTTACCCCAATGCTCGTCACCAATCCCCATTAATGTATCCCATTCTGCCCCTTCACAATCAATTTTCATTAAATCAATTCGATCCAGGTTGTATTTTTTAATTACTTCCGCAATTGTGGTTAATTTACATGTGACGGTATGCCTACCTTTGACCAAATAATTCGCAATCAGCCCTGAAAACATAGTAGGTATCAAGCGCATCCAGCGCATGCTTTCCGGTGGATTTTTCATGGTGCTTTTTACTGCTTCTTTAAACGCCCCGGGATTCTCATCCCACTGCTCAGGATGAGCGGTGGATAGCGCTGGGGTATTTGGAAAATAGGTAAAGGTTGCTTCGCCAAGTGCCGCTGAAACCCCTTCTTGTATGACCACCATTCGTCCGTCTCCGTGAAGGCTTGCATTGGCTCGGAGCGCATCCGCAATTTCTGGAATGGGTTCAAAGCAAAAGACCTTTACATCAGGAGCCTTCTGAAGCACTCTAACACCGAACACACCGACATTGGCTCCCACATCAAACACCACATCACTTGGATTAATTTGAATTCCATGTTGAAGATATCCTTCGACATGATGATCGAGCATTCTAGCCTCTGGCTTGCGAATACAATGGATAGGGGTTCCGTCGGAAAGTTTGGTTAGCATTGCCTAAAAGTACAAAATTTTGTATTGCGTATCGATTGAAATAAATTAAAATTTCACGGGTTGATGACCCGACACAAACAAGGTAGCACCATGGCGGCATAAGCGTATAATTCGGGCATTAATGCTTGGCTCCGTAACGAAACACCCGTGGCTTCGTCCGATTCTTCCGTGTTGCATTAAAAACGAATAAGAAACATAGGTGCCTCCATGAAACACAATTCCTCGGTCATACGCATTATCATTCACACCTGCATCTAATCCATGCAAGCGCATGGCAAGTCCTTTGTCTCCCTGATAAATTTTTCCGGTTTTAAATTCACCCATACAACTCATGTTTGTTTCAGGTTGGTTACTAAAGTTTTCAGTTACAATTTCACCTGAATTTTTACCGTGAGCTACCCTGCAATGCACAAGCACTTTATTGTTTCTTACTACCCACAATCGTTTATGATTTGACGGGATTCGAAAATCCACCAGAATTACCGTACCCACCTCTGGCACCTTTTCTTGTAAATCGAGCGGTATGGAAAACAAGGGGTCCTTCGTTACCTCTTTCACTTCTTCCGGAACGAATTCAGGACGCATTCGAATGAATACGTGTTTCCAGCTTTCTTCACCAATATACGACTGCCACTGAACTGAAACAGTGAGTAAGGTCAAAGAAAATAGGAGAATGAATCGAAACATAGGAGAATAATTCGAGAAGCTTCTTTGGTTACGTTATTGTTCTAAAAAGGGGTAGCGATAATCCGTCGGAGTAACAAATGTTTCTTTAATGGTACGCGCAGAAACCCAACGCAGTAAATTCATCGCCGCTCCGGCTTTATCATTCGTACCTGATCCTCTTGCTCCGCCAAAGGGTTGCTGTCCGACCACCGCACCAGTAGGTTTATCGTTAATGTAAAAGTTACCTGCGGCATTTTCTAATGCCTTGGTTGCTAGATCTATCGCGTAGCGATCTTTTGCCATGATTGATCCCGTAAGCGCATACTCTGAGGTTCCGTCAACCACTTTTAACGTTTCCTCAAATTGGCTGTCCTCGTAAACAAAAATGGTTAATACAGGTCCGAAAATTTCTTCCACCATGGTTCTAAACCTAGGGTTAGTAGTAACTACTACAGTTGGATTAATAAAATAACCAGTACTTTTATCATAGGTTCCACCTGCAATAATTTCTGCATCGGATTGCCCTTTACAAAAATCAATATATCCTGCAATTTTATCGAACGCACGTTCATCAATTACTGCATTTACAAAATTCGATGTATCGCCAGGGGTTCCAACATTAAAAGAATTAACTTGTTCTACTAAGGATTGCTTAACCGCAGGCCAAATGGAAGATGCAATGTATGCACGAGAAGCTGCAGAACATTTTTGTCCTTGGAATTCAAACGCACCACGGGCTAAGGCAGTAGCCACTTCGAGTGGATTTGCACTGCCATGGGCAACCACAAAATCCTTACCTCCTGTTTCACCCACAATACGCGGATAACTTCTATATTTTTCCAGGTTTGATCCAATCGTTTTCCATAGGGATCGAAAAACTGCGGTGGAACCTGTAAAATGTAATCCCGCAAATTCTTTATGACTAAATATGATATCACCAGCCGTCGGTCCATCTACCGTTATCATATTAATAACACCATCTGGAAGACCTGCCTCCTTAAATAATTCCATAATAACTTGAGCCGAATACACTTGCGTTTCAGCCGGTTTCCAAACCACTACATTGCCCATCATGGCTGGTGCTGCGCATAAATTTGCTGCAATTGACGTAAAATTAAACGGTGTAACGGCAAACACAAAACCTTCCAAGGGACGATATTCCAGGCGATTCCACATACCAGGTAATGACTCCGGTTGTTCTTGATAAATCTGTGTCATGTATTGCACATTAAATCTAAAGAAGTCGATCAATTCGCAGGCCGCATCAATTTCTGCTTGAAATACATTTTTGGATTGCGCCAACATGGTAGACGCATTCATACGTTGTCTAAACGGGCCAGCCAATAGGTCTGCCGCTCTCAAGAAAACAGCGGCCCGATCTTGCCAAGGCAAATTAGCCCATGCCTTTCGCGCATCTAGCGCCGCATCAATGGCCGCGTGCACATGAGATGAGTCTCCGTAGTTAAAATGTCCGATTGTTTTGGCATGTTCATGCGGTGGAGCCATGCGCTTTTTATCTTCCGTTCGTATTTCTTTTGACCCAATATACATTGGAACATCGATTGGGTCTTGATGATACATTCGCTCATACTCTTTCAATAAGGCGGCGCGTTCAGCAGATCCTTTAGCATATGATTTTACCGGTTCATTTACGGCTTTGGGTACATTAAAAAAAGCGTTTGACATGGTTCTGTTTTTAACAAAGGTAAAACAAAAATGCTAAGCGTTAATCAACGGAAATTACCTGAGGTGAGAATTAAATTGAATCCCACAGGAAATAAATAAAAGCTACCTTTGCATCATGCTTTACTTGTCTCGGATCCAGTTATTAAATTTCAAGAATCACGAATCCTTGGATTTAGAACTAAGCAGTAATGTAAATGCTATAGTAGGAAAGAATGGCATGGGTAAAACCAATATTCTTGATGCAATTTACTACTTGAGCATGTGTAAATCCTACTTGAACAGTATGGACCGTCAAAACATCAAATTTGATCAAGCGTTTTTTAGTATTCATGGGCAATGGATGCTTGATGGACAAGAAAGCAGTGTGGTTTGCGCCGTAAAATCGGGTGCAAAAAAAGTGATAAAGAAGAATAAAGTAAGCTATGAAAAACTGTCCGACCACATCGGTTTATTTCCGGTAGTTTTTATTTCGCCTTATGATGGGGATTTAATTGCTGACGGAAGTGAAACGCGGCGAAAATGGATGGATGGAATTATTTCACAAATCGACAAAGGATACTTAGAAGACCTGATCGCTTATCAACGGGTACTGGAGCAACGTAATGCATTATTAAAACAACTCGCCTCCGGAAATGGAACCACCGATAGCCTGGAGGTATGGAATCATTCACTTGCACAATACGGGAAACGAATACACGAGCGCAGGCAAACATTTATTGAAGAATTTACGCCAATTTTTGATCGAAATTACAAGGAAATAGGGACGGAAAATGAAGGAATTGAAATTCAATATAAATCAGATTTTCAAAAAGGTGATTTTATAGTCTTACTTGAGCAGAACGAACGACGGGACCTCATATTTCAGTATACAACCGTTGGAGCCCACAAGGACGATTTACTATTTAATTTAAATGGGAATCCTGTGAAAAAATACGGGTCACAAGGGCAGCAAAAATCATTCATCTTGGCGCTTCGTTTAGCACAATATCATTACCTTCATTCTCATTCGGGGAAAAAACCAGTACTATTACTCGATGATATTTTTGATAAGCTCGACCACAGTCGGGTGCAAAAAATTATTGATTTAGTGAGTAACGAGGTTTTTGGACAGGTAATCATTACGGATACCGAAAAAACAAGGCTCGAAGAACTCCTAGTAAATCGTGTATCTGATTTTCGTATATTTGAGTTACCCCTAATTGTAACCCCATGAAATCAAAGATTGAAGAATTTAAGCGAACCTCGGACAATCAACCCTTGAAAGAGGTAATGGATCGCCTGTTCAAAGTCTATAATTTGGAGTCCAAGTTAAAAGAGGTAGATTTGATTAACGCATGGCCTGATCTTATGGGTCCTGCGGTAGCGCATCGGACAAAAAATATTTTCCTTAAAGGAAGCGTGCTCCACGTTCAGATTGATTCATCAGTGGCTCGTGAAGAGCTAGCCAAGGGTAAACAAATCATCATCGATCGCATGAATGGTTATGCGGGAAGCATCGTGATTACGGATGTTTGGTTTTCTTAAAAAAGTGTTAATCTCCTTTAAATCCTTGAAGGTTAGAACCTAATGGCCTATTTTTGCTCGGATGAAAAAATTAAGCGTAATATTCTTCTTGTGTTGTTTTGGAATAATTTCCACGGCAAAGGCACAACTAAAGCCGATTTACAGCCAAGCTGATTATGCGTTTTGGTTGCATTTACCTGCGGACAGTATCCTGAAAGCAAAACCACCTGTATTGATTTTTCTTCATGGTAAAAGCTTGTCAGGCACGGACTTAACGCGTGTTAAACGCTACGGAGTGATTTCAGAAATTGAAAAAGGCCGGAAGATTCCAGCAGTGGTGGTTGCGCCGCAAACCAGTAACGGTTGGGACCCAATTAAGGTAATGAGTGTCTTGTCTTTTGTAAAAAAGAACTTCGATGTAGATACGAATCGGGTATATGTGGTTGGCATGAGCATGGGAGGATACGGAACTTTAAACTTTGCGGGGAAGTACCCTGAACAAGTTGCAGCAGCGGTGGCATTGTGCGGTGGAGGGAATATCAAGGACGGCTGTAATTTAGCGACCGTTCCTCTGTGGATTCAACACGGTACCTTAGATGAAGCGGTTCCGATCTCGGAGTCTGAAAAAATTGTTCGTGCAATTAAGAATTGTAACGGCGGGGAAAATTTAAAATATACCGCGTTAAAGGGAGCCGATCATGGCGACCTAGAAAAAA
>JAIXRD010000086.1 GCA_027485365.1 Cryomorphaceae bacterium
GTGTAGCATTCGTAACACCATTGTCCCAAACATAACTTGTTGCACCTGATCCGTTCAAGGTTACTGCTGTTCCAGCACATACCGTTTGGTTATTTCCAGCACTAACGGTTGGCAATGCATTCACAGTCACAGTTACCTGAGCTGTATCTGAACAACCATTAGCGTTCGTACCAATCACAGTGTATGTTTGTGTTGATGCCGGGGTGAAAGATACGCCATCTGTAACACCATTATCCCAAGCATACGTTGCTGCACCGTTACCACTTAATGTTACTGGGGCGCCAGCACATATTGAGATGTTGTTTCCAGCACTTACGATTGGCGCTTGTCCAACCGTTACAGTAACCGGAGTTACAGCAGAGACACATCCTGTACCTGTCCATGTAATTTTAGCGACTCCATTTCCTGAGTTTCCTGTCATGGTACCTCCTAAAGGATTTGGCATGATTGTATTTCCAGCAATGAGTTGCGCATTCGTCATTTGATAGCTTGGGGCAGGGGTATAACCTGGAGGAACATAAGAGCTTGAGGTATACACATACCCGGATCCACCGGTTGATGTACACCAGCTGGTACATCCACCATACCAGCCTCCACCTGCACCACCATTGGCCCAGTTGTCAGCACCTGCAGCACCACCATTCCATCCACCAACAGAGCAGATGTTTGACATCATATTGGCATTAGCAAATCCAAAAGAACCCACTGCAACACCACCTCCATAAGGAGAAGAACCTCCTGCAGTTTGAGATGCACCTACAACGTTGTATCCACATGCATTGATGTTTGGAGCATTTAAGCCTCCTCCGTCGTTCCCAACATAGGTAACGCCTTCGTAATTGTTTCCATGGCGTCCACCACCTCCACCGGCTACGAGGATTCTTGAGTAAAGACCTGCGTTGTCATTCCAGTTTCCACCTACCAATCGGAAGTCGGTTGCACCACCACCTCCAGATGATCTCCAATACGACGCGTTACATCCCGAGCCTTGTCCACCTACGTAAACATTGATGGTAGTTCCTGCTGCAAGATAAACATCACCTTTAGAATATCCTCCGCGACCTCCAAATACAGAGTTTGGATAATAAACATCATTTCCGCCTTGCGCACCCCAAGCTTCTAAGCTATAAGTGCCACTCACAGGCGCAGTAAATGTTTGAGCGGAACCAGTAAAGTTAAAGATTTGTGAACCTCCTTGAGGCGTTGTTGATTGCACATAGTATGTTGTTGTGTTGTTTAATACGGGAGTTGTATAAACAGCTCCTGTACCTAACGCACCCGTAGCATTTGCATTTGACCACCAAGCATAATCATTCGGACTTCCACTTGCAGTTAGGGTCGTAGTAATTGAGTTCTGACCGCAGAAAGCAATGTTTCCAGCTACAACAGGTGCAGCAATAGGGTTTACTGTAACTACTACCGGTACTGCTGCAGATGCACATGGGGTAGTCAATGAAGTAATAGTAACCAATCCATGACCAGTATTGATTCCACCAACATTCACTTGATTGGTTCCTGAGTTATAGGATCCAGCACCACCGCCGCTTCCATCGTTACCACTGTGATACCCACCAGCACCACCAGAGTAACCACCGCCACCGCCACCGCCACCGGTGTTCCCATGCGTTCCGCCTCCGCCACCAAATCCTCCAACACATATAGCGTTAGAACCATGGGTTCCTCCATTACCTCCATTTGAGAAGGACTGTCCTCCTGTTCCGTAGCTACCGCTTCCTCCATTGGAATTGAATCCACCACCACCTGAAGCACCGCTGTTATTACAACCGTTTCCACCCGCACCGGCAGCACCTCCGGAAGTACATCCAGACGCTTGTCCATTGTTTGCTGTAACTGCATGGGCATTGTATAGCGCAGAATTTGAGTCGTATTGTCCACCACCGCCACCTGCGATAACCAAAGGAAGGTTGTTAGATGTTACTACAAAAGAGCCACCACCACCAGAACCTGATTGTGAGTACCCACCAGATTGACCTACAAGGATTTGAAGTTGTTGACCTGCTGTTAAGTTAAAGTCTCCTCTCATTTGTGCTCCTCGTCCGAAGTTGTTGTTTCCACCTCCTTGTGCACCAAAGGCTTCAATGCGGTAAGCACCTGTAGCAGGTACAGTCCACAATTGAATTCCGTTGGAAGAAGTTACGTTTCCTGCAAGATTTGTTCCTGCATACGCATTGTTAACTTGACCTTGGCTCGGACCATATTGTCCTGTTGCCGAACAATTTGTAAACGTATATACGTTTCCATTTCCAGCACCGCTGTTAGATGTCACATAATAGATTGAAGTTCCTACAAGCGCAGGAGTGGTTAGGCTTGCACCCATTCCAACTTGTACCGTCGCTGCAGAATCAGAATACCAAGTGTAGTTGTTTCCACCACCACCGGAGGCTAATAAAGTTACTGTTTGACCGCAGTTGATTGTTGCATTTGCTGCAATTGGTGAAGCAGGGGCATTTACCGTTACAGTAACTGGATTGTTAACAACAGCACAAATTCCACTAGATGTACTGACATAATAGGTTGTTGTATTTCCTAATTGAGGTGTTGTAAAGCTAGCACCACTCCCTAATTGGATTGTGCCCGCAGCATCACCATACCAATAAATATTACCATTACCAACGGCTGTTAGGGTAGCTGTTTGACCACAGTTTATTGTCGCATTGGCTGCCGTAGGCGAAGGAATAGGTGTTACCGTTACGGTAACTGGTACCAATACAGATAGACAA